>DATBXD010000070.1:0-7845 GCA_036514475.1 Nitrososphaerales archaeon | reverse complement strand
CTTATACCAAGCTGTTTCTTCCCGCTTAACAATTTTCTTCTTGATAGCTAAAACCAGCTTGGTGAGCGCTATGGATGCATCAGCTACGATTGGAAGATCCACTTTCCTGTTCTTTCCAAGCTCAGCCGGGTCAACGTCGATGTGAATTATCTTTGCATCTTTGCAAAACTCTTCGAATTTACCCGTAGACCTATCTGAGAACCTAGCTCCAATTGCAATTAGACAATCCGTCTCGCACACTATCTTATTCGCCTCTGGTCTACCGTGCATCCCAATTGGCCCAAGTGAAAGCGGGTGGTTCTCCGGGAAACCTCCTTTCCCGATAAGGCTTGTAACAACAGGCGCCATCAAAAGTTCAGCAAGTTGTCTAAGCTGAGGAGAGGCGTTAGATAGTATTACTCCTCCTCCAGACCATATTATTGGCCTATTAGCCTTGAGAAGCATGTCAGCAGCTTTTTCTATCTGAAGAGGGTGCGGCGTCACATGAGGTTTGTACCCTGATGTTTCAATCTTTTCAGGGAAGACCATGTTTTTAACCTCTGATTGAACGTCACGTGGAATATCTATCAGAACAGGTCCTGGACGCCCTGTTGAGGCAATGTGGAACGCTCTCTTTACGGTTTCAGGTATTTCGGTGGCATCCATCGGCTGGAAAGTGTATTTTGTTACTGGTGTAATTATTCCAACGATGTCGCATTCTTGGAAAGCGTCTTTTCCGATAAAAGCTCTTGGAACCTGTCCGGTTATTGCAATCACGGGGGATGAGTCGGCGAATGCTGTCGCTATACCAGTCACGAGATTCGTAGCTCCCGGACCAGAAGTCGCCATACACACACCTGGTTTACCGCTTACTCGAGCGAAGCCATCCGCCATGTGGGCCGCTGTCTGCTCGTGCTTAACAAGAATATGTCTAATATTGCTGTCATAGAGAGCGTCATAAACAGGCATTATCATTCCTCCCGGTAGACCAAATATCGTCCTTACGCCTTCACCCCAAAGGCCTTCAAGAAGTGCTTGACTGCCAGACATCTTAGCCATGTTTATCTTTCCATAGAATAGTTTTGAATCTGCAATTCACCCTTTAACTTGGTTTATGCAGAATTAGAAGAGTGCTTCTACTGACCTTAGCTGAAGAACATGACCTGAAAGCATCAATAACGACTTTCTTTCAGGTAGCTCGTCATAGGTACCAATGTTGTTTCTCATGTGAATCTTATTTGCATCTCATTCATGTTAATAAATTTTATGCCTAACTCGCGGTAATAATTAACAAATTACAATCTCGTAACTGAATATGGTGGTTGAGAATCAACATTATCCATGCAATATTGATCCCATTGATTGTATCGTAATGGTGGCTACTCATCCATAAGATACCCTACCATGTTCTGATGAATACCTGCGAATGAAGCAATGTTAATGAAAGCATTGAGTCAACCATAGCAAATATCGAAGGTGAGACGAAGATGATCAATGTAAAATTAAGGCATTCATGACATTTATTCTATTTGAAATAATTATCTAGGTTGTTTTATCACGAAATTACTTCACCCCTGGTTAGTATGTCTGGATTTGTGAGTATGCTTTTGTCCTCTAGTTTTCTGTAGAAGATCTTGATGGGTGTTTCTAGCTTTGATAGGTCGAAGGCTCCGTGAGGTCTCACGCAGTTGTACCACTGCATGAACTCGTTTATCGAGGGGAAGAACTTTACCTTCTTCTCGAAAATGTCAAAGAACTTCTCGATCTTCCCGTTAGTTTGAGGATGATCCACCCGTCCTGTGATGAGCCTGATCTTGTTCTTGAGGAGGTGTTTCTCGAAGACGGTTAAGCCCTTTTCTCTCGCTACTGATTCCACGGCGTAGAAGGTGCTTCCATGATCTGAGAGGATTGAAGATGGCTTACCGTACAGGTTCACCGCGTTCTCTAGCACTTTAACGGAGTAGGTTGAAGTTAGGGTGGGGTAGATTCCGAAGCCGGCGATGAGTCTTGAAGCATCATCCTCGTACGCGATCAACCACTGCCCTCTCCACCGCTCATCTTTGATCTTGTGCCAATCTGTATGCCATAGCGAGTTGCTGTGCTCTCTCTCATATCTGATCCATTTTCTTCTCTTCTGCTTGCGAGGTTCGTATGAAGCCAATCCTAACTCCTTTAGTATTAAATGGATCCTCTTATGGTTAATCCTGATATTATGAGCAAGAAGAACCTGCTCAAGATAGCATGCGCACATCCTGAACTCCCTGTAGAAGGAGAGCACGACCGCTCTCTCACTCTCAGTGATGCTAGGAGCTTTTGGTCTATCTGCCTTCTTATGCGACGGTACAGCACCTGTACTTCTGTACAAAGAGAAGAGATGCTGAACCCATCTGATAGATACATTCTGAGTTCTCGCAATATCCTCATTTCTCATCTCGCCCTCAATCTTCTTTCTGACAATCCACTCAACCTGCCTCGTATCAAGCATGTTCCCATGCCCATAATTCACCCATACACTACGCCAAAACTCACCAAGAACACTCTTCCTGATTAGCTTGTTAATCCGCCACAGCAAGGGGTGAAGTGATTTAGGGATAAGATAAAATAATTATCTAGGTTGACGGATATTTATCCGTGGCTAAGTCAAACATTATAGTCAATCAAGCAAGACGCTCTGTAAGAGAAATAACTTTGAATCTTGAAAGCATATCTGTAGAGGTTGAACTTGAATCTGCAAAATAAATCGTTAATTTTCTTACTGTCCGCGTAATGTTAATTAGTTTCGGTCGGAATCATTAAATTGCGTTTCATAAGTGGTGGATGTATGATTAGTGATACTATTAAGAAGGGCGTTGAGAAAGCTCCTCAAAGGAGTTTGCTTAGGGCTGTTGGTTTGTCTGACGAGGATTTTGACAAGCCATTTATTGGTGTAGCAAACTCTTACGTCGATATTATTCCAGGGCATATTCATCTTCAAGAGTTTGGCAAGTTAGTGAAGACTGCTATTCGCGAAGCTGGAGGTGTTCCATTTGAATTCAACACAATAGGTGTGGATGATGGAATAACTATGGGCCATTCTGGCATGAGATACTCTCTGCCTAGCCGCGAGCTTATCGCTGATTCAGTTGAAACAATGTTGAAGGCGCACTGCTTGGACGGAATGGTTTGTATCACGAACTGCGATAAGATTGTGCCAGGCATGATTATGGGTGCGCTAAGGGTTAACGTCCCAACAATATTTGTAAGCGGAGGTCCGATGAGGTCTGGAAAAGCTCTTAACGGACGAAGAATCGACTTCATATCCGTCTACGAAGGCGTGGGTGCATACCGATCTGGGAAGATATCTGGAAAAGACCTTCAAGACTTGGAGGTGCACGGCTGCCCAGGGTGTGGTTCATGCGCAGGCCTGTTCACTGCTAACTCTATGAACTGTCTGTGCGAAGCTCTTGGTTTAGCGTTGCCTGGAAACGGCACGATTCTCGCAGACACTTCTGAACGCAAAGAGCTCGTGAGAAAAGCTGGGCTGCAAATCATGGAACTTGTCCATAAAGGCGTTAAACCGAGGGATTTGGTGACTTTCGAGGCTATTGACAACGCTTTGGCGCTAGACATGGCGATGGGCGGGTCAACAAACACTGTTCTACATCTACTAGCTATTGCGCATGAGGCTGGATTGGACTATCCGCTAACACATGTGAACGATATTGCTAAGACTGTTCCGCATATATGTAAGGTCAGCCCCGCGTCAAACTGGCATATGGAGGACGTTGACAGGTCAGGTGGAGTCACAGCGATACTCAAAGAGATCAGTCGCAAGAAGAATGCGCTTCACTTGAACACTAGAACTGTGACACTTAAGACTCTGGGTGAGAACATTATGAATGGCCGTATTATTGATACAGATGTCATCAGAAGCGTTGAGAATCCCTATAGTGAACAAGGTGGGCTCTTAGTCCTTTACGGCAATCTTGCTCCCGAAGGATCTCTCTTGAAGATAGGTGCTGTTGACCCTGACATAAGATTTTTTGAAGGGTCTGCTGTAATATTTCAGTCTCAGGAGGAGGCTGAAGAACAGATACTTCGGGGGAAGGTGAAGTCAGGTGACGTCGTGGTGATTAGATATGAAGGGCCTAAAGGTGGCCCAGGTATGCCTGAGATGCTCGCCCCGACAGCAGCCATAGTTGGGATGGGGCTGGGGCGGACAGTGGCTTTGATAACCGACGGCCGGTTCTCAGGGGCGACACGAGGAATATGCATAGGGCACATCTCACCTGAAGCAGCTGTTGGTGGGCCGATTGCATTCATAGAGGAAGGTGACACAATACAAATCGACATTGAGAAGAAGATGCTAAACCTCAAAATACCTGATCATGATATTGAGAAACGCCGTAAGCACTGGAAGCCGCTTCCATCGAAAGTCAAAACAGGGTACCTCGCGAGATATGCGCTGATGGTCACCTCAGCTAACACAGGCGCTGTGCTTGAAATCTAATTCAGAAACATCAAGGCGCTAGAAGTTCGACATATGTTGATTTCACATTCTCTCATCGACATATGTGGATATCTTTTGGGACTCAAATGCTTTCTGAAGACTTATGGTGAATTGAAGATATTTCAGTCAATGCTTTAATACCGCTATCTTTCAAATCTTCTAAGGCAGGTGATTATGACGATTAAATGTAGTAAATGCGGTAAGGACATTCCTGAAGGACAAGAAGTTAAGAAGGGATTCCTGATAAAGAAAAGCTATCATAAGGTATGCCCATCTAAGTAGAAACTTCGCATCGGGTCAAGTTTCTGCGTTAATTATGATGTAGGACTCAAAGAGTAAACAACGCTTTGGCACATAAAAGAAAAGAGGTGGCACTTGGAATGAACAAGAATGCACATTTTATGCATCATAAGAATTCAACATAGTGTGAAAGTTGTGCCGTTTACCTCTTTAAGTGCAAGGTTGGTGGAGTTTTTTTGATGTGCTTCGCCAACTGGCTCCGCAGTTCTATCCTACGTAGACTACTAAGTTTAACCTTTTTTTACATATTTTTAACTTGTTACCACTTTTTGCAAATGGTTTAACAAACGAGAAACTGATATCTTTTGTGCTACTTATTATGAATAACATAATTCCAGTTAGCTTCATTGTTCACTGTAGTTTTCAAGGGTGGAGTTTAGCTAGTTTTCTGTTTGTTGTTTGGAGATCTTCTTGCAGCGTCTTGATTGCGGCTTTAAGACGGGTGCTTTTCTGTTCTAGTTCTTTTATAGTATCTTCAGGCTTCTGGTTATTCTCTTCTAGAAAGGCTGAGAAAGGGTTAGGCAAGACTGGAATTGTCAATGTTTTTGAGTTCATGTTCAAAACGTCTCTGGCGAATTCTTGAAATAATGTGTTCATGCTACTTGCGAGTTGACTTTGTTTAATTATTGAGCGTTTTAGAATAGCTTCGCCATTTTCAGTAATTTTGTAGACTTTTATCTTTCTATTTTTTTGGGTGGACCATTCCCCTTTGATGTACTCTGCTTCTTCAAGGTCTCTAAGGATGGGGTAAACCCCCCCGGCGGTTGGCTTCCAAAAACCCAGTGTTTTGTCTTTGATTTCCTTCATGATTTCGTAGCCGTGTACTGGTCGTTTGTTTAGAATAATCAGCGCTGCGACCCTTATGTAACCTTTTTGAGCTTCTTTCAACCAATTTGATGATGTTCTCTCGTCATCTTCAATGTGCATTCGTACTTCAAGTTTAGGATGCTCGATAGGATTATATATGTTTTGTTTAGATGTATTGCAACAGATAATATTCAATTAAAGGTAATCATTGATGGAAAATAAATCAATAATCGAGGTTAGAAACCTCACTAAGATGTTTAACGACTTCGTAGCTGTTGACAACATCTCGTTTGAAGTCAAGAAAGGCGAGATTCTAGGTCTGTTAGGCCCAAACGGAGCAGGTAAGAGCACTACCTTGAGAATGTTATCAACGTTGACTAGTCCAACTAAAGGAACTGCTATGGTCGGCGGTTACGACACGGTTAAGAACGACAACGACGTTAGGAAACTGATAGGTATAGTCTCTGAAAAGATGATAATGTACAATCGGCTGACGGCAAGAGAGAATCTTATCTTTTTCGGAAAACTCTTCAACATTCCGCAAGACGTGTTGAATAAGAGAATAGATGAGCTGCTAGAATTGGTTAAACTTACCAAATGGAAAGATGCACAGGTAGGCACGTTTTCAACAGGTATGCGGCAAAGGGTTAACGTGATACGAGCATTGCTTAACATGCCTCAAGTGCTGTTCTTAGATGAGCCGACTCTGGGGCTAGATCCTCAGTCTTCTGTTGAAATCAGAGAGTTCATAAAGAAACTTAACGTAGAGAATGGAACGACTATTATTATTACGACTCACATGATGGTTGATGCTGATTTGCTATGTGACAGAATAGGTATAATGGATCATGGCAAAATTGTTGCGTTTGACACGTCTGCGAATTTGAAGAAACTAATTTCAGGGTCGGATACAACTGTCTTGAATCTTGAGATAGGAAACCTCTCTTCCTCAATTATCGATGGAATCCGTGGCTGCAAAAGTGTGGACTCTGTAAGTCAAGAGAGCACTACCCGCTTGAGAATTATTTCCCATGGAAAGGATGCATTTGACTCTGTGATCGACACGGTAAGAGCTAAAAACGGGAAAATTATCTCTATGGAAAACCTTCAGCCTACGCTTGAGGATGTGTTCTTGCACATAACTGGTCACCAAGTAAGAGATAGTGCAGACCAGAAGATACCGATGGAAGCGGATCGTCGGCATTTTGGGGATCAAGTTCAGCGGAGAGTAAGGTGAGAAAACAACTTGAGCGTTAGAACTTTGCTTTCACACACTATGCTTATCGCTTGGAAAGACCTAAAGGAGCTATTCAGAAATCGCCTTGGGCTTGTTTTTCTTATACTGATGCCACTATTCATGATGGTGATGGTTGGTTTCATATATCCATCAAATGGTTCCTCGGCTACCAGCTTGCCTGTTGCCATTGTGAATGAGGATTTGGGCTTTGCCAACTCCACCGTTGCGAGTCATAGTTTCATTATGGGTTTGCAACAGATAAACAGCAAGACAAGTACTATGGTTTTTTCTAATGCGTCAAGTATGGATGATATCAGAAGCATGGTTAAGAAAGGTCAGATTGAAGGTGGAATAGTGATTCCTCGCAATTTCACTGCGAGTATTTTGAGCGGTGAGCAGTGTACTTTGATTATTATCACAGACCAGTCTAATCCACAAGTGTCTGCGGTCATTCAGGGAACGTTGTCTGCCGTTTTTAGTAATATGGGTACTATGTTAGCGCAGCAGAATGTTCAGAGGCTAAGTCAAGTCGTTAACGCTAGCAACTCTCTGGCGATAGTGCAGCCATATAAGATTCAGATGCAAGGCGTTGTATCTGGAACCCCTAGTTATTTTGACTTTATCGCACCTGGAATTATGGCTATGACCGTTATGATGAGTGTCATGACTGGGTTGCCTGTGGCGATATCTCAAGAGAAAGAAATTGGCACTTTGGATGGAATGATGGTTGCTCCAATTAATAGATTGTCTATTATCCTTGGGAAGACCTTAGCTCAGACTGCAAGAGGACTGCTTCAAGGAATCATAATACTTGTGCTGGCTGCAGGTCTCTTCCATGTTGCTATTCAAGGAAGCCTCATACTCGTATTCGCACTGCTACTGCTTGGCGTATTTAGCTTTGTAGGTCTTGGGATTGTCATAACTTCATTTGCAAAAGACCAGGAGACTGCTCAAATGATGATGATGACATTAACATTCCCTATGATGTTTCTTAGTGGCGTATTCTTCCCGATACAACAAATGCCTTGGTATA
>DATBXD010000069.1:0-4591 GCA_036514475.1 Nitrososphaerales archaeon | reverse complement strand
AAGAAGAAGAATGGAGAAGAAATGGTGTCTGACGATATAATCTATGCGAAGGTTAAAGGTTCATCAATAGTCTTAAGGGGTATTCTTGGCAATGAAGTAACAGTTGACAACGCATCTATCTTAGAAGTAGATGTATCTGCTGAACGACTTATTCTAACACCAAATCTTAATTAACTAAATAATAGATCAAACATATTCTCTATGAGCAGATTCATTAGAGGCTGATAAAAATGACTTTTAGTATAGCAGTTTCTGGGAAAGGAGGAACTGGCAAAACAACAATATCAGCGTTATTAATTACTCTACTAAAGCATCATTTTGACAAACCTATTTTAGCAGTAGATTCAGACCCTAACTCAACTCTAAATGAAGCACTTGGAGTAGACTTGACAATAACTGTAGGTGAGGCACGAGAAACTCTGCTCAAGAATAAAGATAAGCTTGGCCCCTATCAAACCAAGGAGGAGTACTTTAATTATTTATTCCAAAGTTCTATAATGGAGCTTGATGGATTTGACCTTATAGCAATGGGTCATTCCGAAGGCTCAGGATGTTATTGCTATGTTAACAATCTTCTTCGCAAGATTATGGACGAACTAGCTAATAGATATCCTTTGATGATAGTTGATACAGAAGCTGGTCTTGAGCATTTTAGTCGAAGAACAACCCAAGATATTGATATTTTACTAGTGGTAACTGATCCTACTACCAAAGGTGCGTTAACTGCAAAAAGAATAAAAGAAATAATCAGTTCACTTAAAATAAATATCCGTCAAGTATTTCTAGTAATTAACAGAGTAACTTCAAAATCTGTAGATAAAATTCAAGATCTCGAAAAAATATCTGGATTGAAATGCATAGAAGTTATCCCAGAAGATCCTTTGATCAAGGAGTATGACTTGTCTGGAGTATCTCTTGAAAAGCTTCCAGAAAGATCACAAGCTTTGAAAGCGATAAAAAACATTATTGAGAAATTAAACCTCATCCCAATAATAAATGGTGAAATAAAGAATTGAAACTAGCCATAGTTGGAAAAGGCGGTGTTGGAAAAACTCTGATTGCTGGAACTCTGGTACGTCTGTTTGCCGGAAACGGCTTCAAGGTATTAGCTTTTGATCTAGACCCTGCCATGAATCTTTCATATACTATTGGGATTAACGCTGAAATTGCTAGCAAAATTACTCCATTATCTGAAAACCATGACTTGATAGAAGAGCGGACAGGTGCAAGACCCGGTTCATCAGGTTCTGTCTTTAGCCTAACACCTAAAGTTAGCGATATAGCTGAAAAGTATGGTGTTGTCGGTCCTGACGGAATTCATCTAATTGTTATGGGTACAGTTAGATCTGGTGGAACCGGATGTATGTGTCCGTCAAATGCCTTAGCAAAAGCCTTAGTTCGTCATCTTCTAGTTTCATCAAATGAAGTTGTGATTATGGATATGGAGGCCGGATTAGAGCATTTAGGTAGAGGTACTGTGAAAGGTGTTAACGTTATGCTTTGTGTAGTTGAACCTCGGATGCAATCTATCGAAACCGCTCGTAGAATATTCGAGCTTTCAACACACATAGGTGTAAAGGATGTGTTTGTAGTTGGTAATAAGATTAAAAGCAATGATGATAAACAGTTTATTGAGACATCTATAAACAAAGAGAAAATGCCTCTTATTTCGACAATTCCATATGATGAACTGATGGAAAAAGCTGATAAGGCTAGAATTGCACCTGTCGATTATGCACCCAACTCATCAGCCATAAAAGCAATAGAAGTTTTGAAAAATTACCTTATCGATAAATATGAAAACCTTAACAGAACAATAACTTAGATTATTAAAAAAATAACAATTATGACTTAACATTTTCAATCTAAACAATAAAACGTTCCAATTAATACTGTGAATAAAGGTAATGAGACACAATCAAATCAATGTACTTATCTCGAAGGTTCAGAATTGTGTTTTTTTTATCAATATTATTGTTAGATACGTTTATCTGTTAATCTCTTCTTAATTAAATGCGTCATGAAGAACTCACGACGTCGTTTTATCAAATATGCAGGTGCCTCAATAATCGGAGGCGTGGCAACGACTCTAGCCGGTCAATATTTCCTGTCACCAGTTAAGACATCTCAAAACTCAACAACAACATCTACAATTACGAAAACAGGTGAAATGGATAAACGTTACAAACCATCCGAATACATTGATTTTATGGACTGGTTAAGTTCAGTCTCAAAACCTTATGCAGGTAAGAAAATTGCTGCCGCTCTAGAGCTAGAACCATCACCTTTAGCATTACAAGTTATGCAACCAGAATTCTTCAAGTATTCTGAAATTAATGTGGGTTATGAGTTAACACCTTTTATTCAAAACCTTGTTAACACTTCTTTAGCAGTTACATCTCAAGCCCCTACTTACGATATAATGAATGTAGATGGTTCTAACCTAGGAAGATTTGCCAATCATTTGATTCCTCCACAAGAATTGATTGATAAATATCCAGATCATACATATCCAAAATTGAATTTAAATGATTTTCACAGCGCTGGTATAGCTTTCTCTGGGAAGTATCCCCAAGACCTAATCTTTCAACCATATGAAAAAAATCTTAATGGAACATTATTTGAGCTTCCTCAAGATATGCCTGTAATGATTAGATTCTACAGAAAAGACCTATATGAAAAGGAAAAAATAACACCTGGTAAAGATTGGAATGAATACCTTGAAGACCTAAAGATGTTCGACAACCCTGCAAAAGGGATATTTGGAGGTGGAAGCATGGCATTATCTCACCCATCAATCATCTTTGAATATCTAAATCATCTCTTCAGTTTTGGAGGTAAATTATGGGAACTAGAAGACAAAGGATTAAGATGTGCTATCAATAGTGATGAAGCTGTAGCGGCACTTGAAAATTACTTAAAATTGAAGAATTATTCTGACCCTGCGTCAGCATCAAGTTCTTGGGTGGAACTAAGCATCCTTATGTCTGTTGGTAGAGTATCTACTGCAATTAATTGGGCAGACTACGCATCCATAATGAATAATCCTGTACAATCTTTAACTCCTGGAAAATGGGGATATACCTCTAATCCAGTTGGCCCAGCAGGTTCTTTTTCCACTTTCGGTGGTGCCGGAGTAGGTGTATCAAAATACTCTCGTCAGCCGGAACTAGCTTGGTTGTGGCTACAATGGGCCACAAGTGTAGGTACACAAATAGTTTCTTTACAGGACCCATTACACTATTCCACTCCGACGAGATTAAGTGTCTACAATGATTCTTTTGTTAAGCAAATGATAGACTCTGGGCCTCTTTCATACCTTAGGATTGCCCAAGAAGTTCTTTCAAGTAAGCGTGTAGCTACACTTATCACATTCCCAGGGTGGCAGCAAGTTAGAGTTATACTTGCAGATGTCTTGTCACGAACTTGGAATGGTGGTCTAACCCCTCGTCAAGCACTAAAAGACGCTCAGGAAAACATAGATAAGCTCGGCCCTGTTTTTCAATTCTAAGTGATAATTATGTTTAGCAATAGATCATTTTCATTATTCTTTTCTATCATATTAGTGTTGTCAGTAATCTTCTCGAATATTCCAAAAGCAAATTCCTTATCTCAAGATGTGTATAAAGAATATAACACAAGCTCAGGAAAAAGTTCATACATTTTTTCAATAGCCACAGATGATCAAGTATCAGATAAATCAAATTGGACAATCACTACATCACTCATTGTCGATCACATGGATAAGTACAAGACCTTCCTATTCTTTTCATCTATACTAATAGACATTGAAACATCAAATGGCAAGAAATTAAATAAGAACATACAGTTCGGTCATTACCCTATCGGAGAATATCCAGAAAGACTCTATCAGGGTGGTAAATGGGGCCCAAATAATATTACAATAAACATATCAAAAGAATCATTAGATATTCCCTCTGGTGGATATGTTGATGCAAAAATCTATGTTACTGTAAACTTGGCAGAATTTATTGCACAACCTTTCGTTGTTGAACAGAAACCTGTAACCACATATGAATCATTTTCATTAGAAGTAGGGTCTGTCAGATTAACAAATGAAGGTTTTCCTATTGCGACATTAGTACCATATGTTATTGGATTAGCAGTAGGAATTTCAATACTTATTGGATTAATAATGAGAGATAGATTTAGTAAACGAATAAATGCAAACGATTCTAGTAATGCAATTAATTCCTTGTCCATGTGAAGTATCTCATTTGAAAAGATTGTAAGCGACCTTATGTATCATATCTTAACTATATTGAAGAACTATTAGAATTCATATTCTATTAATCTTGAATTTCAAAGTAGACTTATCTTTCAATTCTAATTTCTTCTTACCCGACAAACAGGATGTGTCATCAATATGTTAGGATTAATATAGAATGCAACTCTTGCAAGAATTAGAGGTATTGAGATCAACAGATTGTTGTGCTTTGTTGGATAACTATGGATTTCGCAATCCTTACGATGGATAAACTATAACAGATGAGCAATATCGTCATCTGACTTCTAATGTGCTAACTGATAACGTCTCCTTTTGACAGCAAAAGCCGGTTATCCAACAAAG
>DATBXD010000068.1:0-2275 GCA_036514475.1 Nitrososphaerales archaeon | reverse complement strand
CTTTGTTGGATAACTATGGATTTCGCAATCCTTACGATGAATAAACTATAACAGATGAGCAATATCGTCATCTGACTTCTAATGTGCTAACTGATAACGTCTCCTTTTGACAGCAAAAGCCGGTTATCCAACAAAGCACATAGTCTTGACTTGTTGCATAATTCATTGAATCAACTATATTTCACTCAGATTTGCCTGGATATATACTTCGATTGATGTTACATATGTTATTATGAAATGAGGAAACAGAGTCTTTAGAGAGTGTGAATTAAAAGAGCCGGGAATTGTATTTTATCAAAGTTTTAAACGTAAGCCAAACAATAAATACGTCATTATCCTTGAATCTTAAAAACACATCTGGATGACTTCCATGAAGAGAAATCGCTTTTATGAATAGGGTGCCGGCACTATCGCTTCGCGAGACCTTGCGGAGCTCACTAGCACGATAGCGTCAACGGGCTTAACTTCCGGGTTCGGAATGAGACCGGGTGGGACCCCGTTGCTATGGCCGGCTACTTCTGGGCGTTGTTTACAAGTAGATTAACTTTATGGAAACCTTAAAAACAATTAAATTATTCATTTTCGAATAGGTTCTAGGCGAATTCAAATGAAAGCTGTGATTTTGGCTGGTGGAATGGGAAAACGGCTGAAGCCAATAACTAATATTAAACCAAAACCTATGATAAAAATATCTGGTGTTTCTATACTTTTGTGGCAGATTAATTGGCTTTCAACATACGGTATTAACGAAATTGTATTATGCGTCGGTTATCTGAAAGAAGTGATAAAGGACTTTGTTGGAGACGGTAGCCGTTTCGGAGTTAAGGTAGAATACTCGGTAGAGGAAATCCCTCTCGGGACAGGTGGTGCACTTAAGAATGCAAGAAACTTTCTTAATAAAGATCAGAAATTCATTATGTTGAACGGTGACATAATGGCTAACTTTGATCTTCAACATTTAACTAAAGAATTGGATGAAGGAAGTAGAGCAGTTATAGCTGTCGTACCATTACCAAGTCCCTATGGAATCATAGAAATAGGCGAAAAAAACAAGATTGTAAGGTTCAGAGAAAAACCAACACTTGATGAGTACTGGATAAACGCTGGAGTCTATGGTTTCAATTCAAGCATAATTAATGATTTACCGGATAATGGTAATATTGAAACAAGTCTCTTCCCCACATTGGCTAAGACTGGTGCCATCAAAGCTGTACGTTTCAAGAATACCCTTTGGAGATCAATAGACTCGCATAAAGACGTGGAAGAATCTGCTTTGGAATTTAAATCAGAACTTGACGAAATAGCAAGAAAGTATAGAATTACGAACCGTCAAAATGATGTTGAATAATCTTATGCTTTGATATCTATTTCTTGGAGATATACATGTTGTTTCGAATGTAGAATCTCCATAACCGATCAGTCGCTGCTTTAATACCTATCCGGGTTGTTCTAGTAATCTGAAAACCCTCGACTTCTAATGGTTTTACAATGATTAGAGAAGATGAATTAGATGTCAGATCTACTCCGTTATGTTCTCGTCCTATCAAAAGAGCTTTAGTTAGTTTACCGGGTCCATTAGTAAGTTTACAGGTATCGTAGATTCCGCGATTTTTCATCATGATTTTTAATCCGCCTAGTGGTTCTATAGCTCTTATTAGAACAGCAGCAGCTATGCCTGTTCGTTCAGTAACAACATTTAGACAGTAATGAGCTCCATATGTGAAATAAACGTAAGCACAACCAGGCTTTCCAAACATAATTTCATTTCTCTTAGTCATTCCTCTAAAAGCGTGGCTGGCAGGATCATCAGACCCACGATATGCCTCCGTCTCAACAATCCGCCCAATTAACCAGCTTTCAGAAGTTTTTCTAATCAAGATCAAACCTAAGATGTCCTTAGCCACTTCAAGAGTATCGCGTAAATAGAAAAGTCTCCCGACAGGTAGGGAATCCTCAGAAATCTTAATGGTCAAGTGATTAGTTAAGGGAATGTTTTTACGTGGCTTAAAGAGTTAATGCCTCGGCTGGGGACGTAGTCTAGCTTGGTTTCTCTCAAACCCTAGAAAGGTAGGACGACAGGCTCCAGAGGCGAATTTCAATAGGTTCGCTGACACATTAGTGGATGATGTTCCTTTGGAGCGCAGGAGGGACCTGTAGACCGTGGGTTCAAGTCCCATCGTCCCCACCAATACGTAGGTATTAAGAAAGTTAATATCTATCAGATTATAACCTTAATATGATTGTTATCCACAGAAGAGACGACATGGATTGCGGG
>DATBXD010000067.1:0-18824 GCA_036514475.1 Nitrososphaerales archaeon | reverse complement strand
CTTTGTTGGATAACTATGGATTTCGCAATCCTTACGATGAATAAACTATAACAGATGAGCAATATCGTCATCTGACTTCTAATGTGCTAACTGATAACGTCTCCTTTTGACAGCAAAAGCCGGTTATCCAACAAAGCACATTAATAAAAATGATTAATATGAATATTTTGAAAAACACGAAAATATAATATATGTATTCATTACCATTTATACATTTAATATTATCATGACATATCACTTGATTGTTTCAAAAAGCTATCGAAAAAACATATTTATTTATTCTTTCTTATGATGAATCTAATAATATTATCTTTTTTTGATATTGATAATAATTCTTGACCTGTCTTTTTTATCCAAGACGTTATGTCAGATTCTGAAGATGGATCATCAGCTAATACTTCGAGAACTTCACCTTTATCCATTTTATCCATTTCTAATCTTGTTCTGAACATAGGTTCTGGACAGTAGAAACCGATAACATCAACAGTTCTGTTAGGTTTTGTGTTTTCTTTTTCACCTAGAATATTATTCACCAAAATCTATCTATTAAGGGTGTAGTTAGTTTATGGATATACTTTTCTTGTAGATATATTAATAAAATGCTAAGACTCTTAGTTAATTAACTTGATACAAAAAGAAATGATTATGATGGAATTATCAAAAGTAATGGATCCCGAAATAGGTGTTCCAATAACTGAAATGAATTTGATAGATGATATTAGTATAGTTGGTAACGAAGTTACAGTTAAATATCATCTTACGATGCCTTTTTGTCCCCCTATCTTTGCTTTATCTATTGGTAAAGATATAAAAAACAGAGTTTTATCTATTAATGATGTTAAGAAAGTTACTGTTGTACTTTCAGATCATCAGATGTCAGATGAAATAAATAAAAGGATTAATTTGGATGAGAAATAATTGATTAGACATCTTCAGTATTTTCTTCTTCATGTGAAGAATACATAGAAAGATATCTATCTTTAAATCTCCATACTGGGGATATAGATCTAAGTCTCTTTACAATATCAGGTAAAACAGATAACAGGATATTAATTTGTTCTTCTTCATTATATTGTGATAATGAAAATTGCAGTGTACCATGTCTTTGGATTTCATTTAGTCCTATAGCTTTTAAGACATGGGATGGTGATAATATTTTTGCGGCACATGCTGAACCAGTTGAAATAAAAATTCCCATACTATCTAAGTCTGTTACAATGGCTTCGCCTTCAACACCAAAGATTCTAATTAATGCAATATCAGGTAACCTGCTTGTCATATGTCCGTGTAGATAACTTTCCTCAATGTTATTTAGTAGACCGTCAACGAGTTTATCTCTAAGTTTTGATATCTTTTTAGAATATTCTGGCATTCTCTCTTTTATTATTTTTGAAGCAGTTCCGAAACCAACAATACTGGGGATATTTTCAGAACCAGATCTCAACCCTCTTTGTTGCCCACCTCCTTGAAGTATAGGTTCAATTGGCGTTCCTGTTCTTACATATAGACCACCTATACCTTTTGGTCCATAAATATCATTGGATGATATAGTTAACAAATCAATATTATCATCTATTACATTTACAGGTATCTTACCTACAGCTACTGTTCCATCAACATGAAACGCTATATTATTTTCACGTGATATTTTGCCTATTTCTCTAATAGGTTGAATTGTACCTAATTCATTATTTGCATACATTATCGAAATTAGTATAGTTTTGTCTGAAATAGTTTTTTTTAGTACGTCTAGATCAATTAATCCGTATTTATCAACAGGCACAAAAGAAATCTTAAATCCATTTTTTTCCAAATATTTTGATATATTTATTATAGAAATATGTTCTATTGAAGATAGTATAATATGATCTCCTTTATTCTTGTTTCTTAAAGCAAACCCTTTTAGCGCAAGATTATTAGATTCAGTAGATCCTGATGTGAAAAATATTTCTTTTTCGGCTGATTTTGCACCAATTAATTCTGCGATATTATTTTGTGATATTGTAAAAGCTTCCCTAGCTTCAGAACCAATAGAGTATAATGAAGAAGGATTACCATATTTTTCAGAGAAATAAGGTAACATGGATTGTAACACTTCTGCATCAACAGGATATCCTGCTGAATAATCAAAATTAATTCGATAAGGTATGGTCATAAATATAGCACTTCTCCTTATTTCAAGTTTTAGGATTATGTTTTGAATAGTAATCTTTCAATGCTTCCTCTATAGCCTCAGTAGCTAATACTGAGCAATGCATCTTTATTGGGGGAAGACCATCTAATGAATCAGCTATAGCTTGTTTACTTAGTTTGGCAGCTTCATCCAAACTTTTACCTTTTACAAGCTCAGTTGCCATACTACTTGAAGCGATTGCTGCACCGCAGCCAAAAGTCATAAATTTAATATCAACAATTATTCCATCTTTTATTTTCAAAAAAATAGTCATTAGATCTCCACAAACAGGGTTTCCAGCTGTCCCGACTGCGTCAGCATCTGGAATCTCCCCAACATTTCTTGGATTTCTGAAATGATCAATAACTTTTTCGCTATACCCCATGTTCCCATATTGACTCATAGTTATTTCTCTGTACATAATTGCTATTGTTATCTAATATATACATATCTTCATCTGTTGAAGGGTTAGTTTTATTTAGACATATTACTTAGAGGTACTGAATAAGATGAATAATTATGATGTCCTTATAGTTGGAGCTGGACCTGCAGGAGTTGCGGCTGCTAAGAGTTCTGCGATAGCGGGGGCAAGCGTTATGTTGTTAGAAAAACAACCAACTATAATGGCTTTAAAGCCTTGTGGTGAAGCAACTAGTCAGAATACATTAGAGACTGCGGGAGTAGATCCAACGTCTAGTATAGTTATGCATAAAGCTGATGCAATGGTATTTTCACCTAATATGAAATCAGTTGTAATTAACCAAATAGGTTTTTCAATCAATAAAACTTTGTTATTACAATATATGGCTGCTCAGGCAGCTGAGGCTGGAGCGCATATACGAGTTAGAGAGGAGGTTCAAAGTATTAAAAGGAATGTGGATTCTTCTATGTTAGTAAAGACTTCCCGAGATGAATATAAGGCAAATATTGTAATTGGTGCAGATGGTTATGATTCAACTGTAGCTAGGAATATGGATATAAAAGAGAAGTCGGAAGCAATTCCAACAGTTCAATATACAATGGTAAACTGTAAACTTGAGCATAAGAATTCAGTCAGATTCTTCTTAGGCAATGAAATAGCACCTAAAGGATACGCTTGGATATTTCCAAAAGGTGAGAAGCTCGTAGAAGTTGGTTTAGGTGTAAGAGGTGTTCCAGCAAAGAAATATTTGGATAGTTTTGTTAGAAGATTCGATAAAGAATTAGGGTCTGGACAAGTAATTGACTTTAGAGGTGCACCAGTACCAATAGGTGGAATGATAAAACGAAACATTATAGATAATACTATACTTGTGGGAGATGCAGCTGGTACTGTAATACCTCTAACTGGTGCAGGTATTCACTCCTCAATTGTTGCAGGTTTGATTGCAGGTGAAGTTGCTGCAGCAGCATCTTCTGAAGGCAACTATTCTAAAGATAGACTTGAAGAATTTAATAATAGATATAATGAAGATTGGGGTAGTAGAATAAGAAAGAGCTTCAAAGTAATGCAGGCAATTGAGAATTTAAGTGATGATGAACTAAATATGCTTCAAGAGTTATTGAATGAAAATGATATATTGGATTTGGCGAACGGTGTTGATATTAAGAAAGTTGGAACAAAACTCTTAAAACATCCAATATTAGCTTTAAAACTTGCTAGATATTTATTATAAGTTATAAAGAGTAATAAATCTACTTTGTATAGGTTATCTAAATAGAAAAAGGAATTATGGAATATGTTAATAACAATAATTGGTTCAGGAAGAATTGGAAGCAGTGTTGCATCGAATATTATAACACGTAATATAGGTGACATTTTACTATTAGATATTATAGAGAATTTACCACGAGGCGAAGCTTTAGACCTTAGTCATATGGCCGCAGCCTATGGGGTTGATGTAACTGTATCTGGGAGTAACAATTTCGAAGATATGAATGATTCTGAAATAGTTGTAGTTACAGCCGGATTATCTAGAAAACCGGGTATGACTAGACTTGATCTTTTGAATAAGAATGCTCTTATTATTGCTGATATTTCAAGAAAAATAAAAGAATATTCACCAAAATCAAAGATTCTAATGGTAACTAATCCACTAGATGTGATGACTTATGTTGCCTTGAAAACAACTGGATTTGAATCAAATAAGGTATTTGGAATGAGTGGGTTATTAGATTCGGCGAGATTCAGATTTTTTATTTCTAAAACTCTTAATGTACCCATATCTGCTATTGACGCTTTAGTAATAGGTGAGCATGGTGAATCAATGCTACCGCTTTCAAGATATTCTAAAGTGAACGGAACAATTCTTAGTGAAGTGGCTTCATTAGAAGTAGTTGAAAGAATAATTAAAAAAACACGTGAAACGGCTGCTGAAGTTATTTCTCTGAAAGGGGGAACAGTTCACGCACCAGCTGTTGCAATTGGTGAAATGGTCGAATCAGTAATGAAAGATAGAAACAAAACTATGCCCATTTCAACATATCTTAATGGAGAATACGGTATAAATGACCTATGTATAGGTGTTCCAGCTATTTTAGGAAAGAATGGTATAAAAGAGATTATAGAGATAAAACTTTTAGATGAAGAAAACAAAATATTCATGAGTGGAGTCGATTATTTGAGACAAGCTATTGATGAAATTAAACGTGGAAATATACTATAATTATAATATATAAGAATCAACTCGATATATTTAGTTAATTTCTCTTATATGAATACTTCTATCCTCGTCACTTCAGCTGAGTGATGACCAAAATATGTAAGAATATAATCAAAAAAGCAGCATACACCCCCTCCCCCATGTCGTTAATGCTCACAAAAGCTCCAGTATCATTTTTAAGTAACTTGAATTATGGTTGATAGTGATGACGTATAGAATTAGTATAGATACTAATACCATTAGTCTTGATGCTAAATATTCAGAACCAGTACAAGGGAAATATTACTTTGAGTACTAAAATTTCTATTAAAGAATTAGATTCAACATTCGCCAAAATAAAAGGCTTGGATATTTTCGTCGGGAAGATAGTTGACTCGGAAGGTGAATGGATTGAACCGATGGGTCCAACTCCTTATCCAGATATAACAGCTTTAAGAAATTGGGACCTTAGATTATTAAGTAGATACCCGTCATTTTATTCACCCTTAAGTGACTTCTGTGAATTTTGTACCTACGGTAAATGTGATCTAACTGCTGGTAAGCGTGGTGCTTGTGGCATTGATATGGAAGCTCATATGGGTAAATGGTCTTTGCTGCAATGTGTTATGGGAGCTGCATGCCATGTCACTCATGCTCGACATATCATTGAATTTTTGATAAAGAAGTATGGTAAAGATAAGCCTATTGACTTAGGTAGTGAAGTAGGCATAGAAGCACCTATTATTCGACTTGTTGCTGGAATAAAACCAAAGAAACTTGGTGACTTAGAAGAGGTATTAACATATCTTGAAGGCCAAGTGTCCCAACTATTATCTGCAACAGGAACCGGTCAGGAGCAAGATCCAAACGATTATGAGTCTAAGGCTCTTCATGCCGGTATGATAGATCTTGTAGCATTAGAGGCTGCAGACATAGCTCAAATATCTGCTCTTGAAATGCCAAAAGGAAATGCTGATGCACCTCTAATCCAAATAGGTATGGGTGTTGTAGACAAAACAAAACCTGTAATATTGTGCATAGGTCATAATGTCGCTCCTGGAAGCGAAGTAATTAATTATCTAGAGGACAAAGGTGAATACGGATCCGTAGAAGTCGCAGGAATTTGTTGCACAGCTCATGATCTTGTGCGCTACTCCAAAAGTGCGAAGATAGTTGGACCTATATCGAGACAACTAATGTTCGTTAGAAGCGGTATTTCGGATGTAATGATAGTAGATCAAGAATGTGTTAGAGCCGATATAATAGATGAAGCGCGTAAATTAGGAACCCGAATAATAGCATCTTCTGACCAATTATGTGGAGGTCTTCCCGATTTAACAAAGAATGATACCGAAGATATCGTTAGGATAATGGTTTCAAATGAAACTCCAGCTGTTCTAATACGTGATCCAGTTAAAGTAGGTGAAGTAGCAGTCAGAGTTGCTATCGAGGTTGCCCCCAAGAGAAAAGCTGATAAGGGTTTGAAAAACGCCGAAATACTTGCATTTACATCAAAATGTACTCTTTGTGAGGACTGCACTACGAATTGTCCTATTGACTTGGATATAGGTAAAGCTGTGAATCAAGCCAAAAACAACAACCTTGAACCACTTCGCAAAATATTTGCCGAATGTATAGGATGTGTTAGATGTGACTCAGCTTGTCCACAAGATATTCCTGTATTATCTACAATTAACGCTGCTTCAAGTGAAGATATTAAGAACGAAACCTTTACCATAAGAGCTGGACGTGGTCCAATACGTGATACTGAGATAAGAAATGTAGGACGTCCAATAGTTATGGGCGAAATACCTGGAGTAATTGCTTTCGCGGGGTGTTCAAACTATCCTGGTGGTAATGAGGACCTAGCTAAGATGGCTGATGAATTTGCAAAGAGACAATACATAGTCGTAGCATCAGGATGTTCTGCTTCAGATATTGCTAGATACAGAGATGAAAACGGTCAGACTATTTATGAGAAACACCATGGTCATTTCGATGCTGGGGGAGTTATTAATACTGGATCATGTGTCTCAAATGCTCATTCAATTGGAGCAGTCATCAAAATCGCGAATATATTCGCAAAAAGAAATCTGCGTGGAAACTTTGAAGAAATATCAGACTATATACTGAACCGAATAGGAGCTGTGGCTATAGTTTGGGGTTCGCAACATCAGAAAGCTCTTGCTATTGCTACTGGAGCAAATAGACTAGGTATACCGGTAATTCTAGGTCCGCAGGGAGTAAAGCATCGACGGGCATATCTAGGAAAACGTGAAGATGATGAACGTTGGACTGTCCTTAATGCTAGAAACGGGAAGAAAGTTTATGGAGGACCTGCTCCTGAGCACTTATTGTATGTTGTCGAAACGATCGAAGAAGCGATGGTCACTGCTGCTAGATTAGTTATGCGGTCGAATGATACACCTAAGGGGAGAATGATAAAGTTGTCCAATTATGTTAACTTACATCGACAATTATACGGCTGTTTTCCTGACGATATTCAACGCTTCGTAAGATCTGAAAGTGACCTGCCTGTCACCATAAAGAATGAAATTTTAGCTGACATAAAGCAGAAAGGCTGGAAACCAATAGAAATACCTGACCCAACTTTACTCGATAGAATGGTGTTAATGAGAGAATAACTATGTCTAAAGCAACTGCTTGGGAAAGCACAGAAGTTAGAGGTCCTAAATTAGCTTTTTCGCTAACGCCTGAAAATTGTGGCCGTATGTTGAAGAGGGCCAAACGTCTGTTAATAGTCGTAGGTGGAGGTGCATTAGACATGAAATCAGATGGATTAGACGTGCCTGATTTCACTGTAACACTCGCTAAGACTCTTAACGGAACTATTGCTATCTCACCTGGTGTATACAAAGCTTATCAAAAATATAGTAATGTGAAAATCATAAATATTGGTCTTGAAGATTTGGTTAACAGGCTAAAGGAATCTGATTGGAATGGATTTGATGATGGAGGGGCTTACGATATGGTAGTATTCATAGGGGGGCTCTATTATTTTCAAAGTATGATGCTTTCAACTCTAAAACATTTTGCGCCTAAAGTAAAAACTATATCAATTGATAGATTCTATCATCCTAACGCTGAATTTTCACTTGAAAATCTTAGTATTGAAAAATGGCGAGAAGGACTTGACTCAATAATAAAGATACTTAAGGTGAAATAATGGCTAAAAAAATATGTGATGCTCACGAGCTGCGGTCACTATCATCAAATATTCAGAAACCCGAGTTCCCAGTAGAAATTGGTGAAATGTATGAAGGTGAACGTGTACGCAAGCCACAAATGTATTTAGAATTCGGTGGTATGAAAGCAGATACTAAATGGGAATTGGTCAGAACCCGTAAAGAAGAAGAACTTACAGATGCACGTATAATAATAAACGGGCCAGATATACTTGAACTTAAAGAAGGTGGAAGTTATCCCATCGGTATACTAGTCGAAGTTGCTGGCGATAAAGTTGAGAACGATATAGCAGGTGTTTTAGAAAGAAGATTACACTACTTTCTTAATTACATTCAAGGTGTCATGCACGTTAATCAGAGATATGATGTTTGGATCAGGCTAAGCACGGATTCATACAAGAAAGGTCTAAATTCACTCGAATGGTTTGGAAAAGCCCTAATATGGCTTTATAAAACGAGTTTTCCAATACTGAAGAAAGTTCAAGTAACATTCTATACAGATACTCTTCAAGTATCTGAGAATCTGAATGCTGCAATGAAAATTTGGACAGAAAGAGATGAACGAGCAAGAAGTCTAATGGATGAAGATGTTGAAGATTTCTACGGTTGCATTATGTGCCAGTCGTTCGCACCAAGCCATATGTGTGTAATTACTCCTAATAGAACAGGGTCGTGTGGTTCAATTAGCTGGTTTGACGCTCGTGCAGCTTCTAATATTGACCCAACAGGTCCTAACTTCGCAATTCCTAAGGGAAAAGCTATGGATATAGAAAAGGGTGATTATGAAGGAGTAAACAAGATTGTCCAAGAAAAATCGTTAGGTTCGATAAAAGCAGTGTCTATCTATAGTATGTTCGAAAATCCACATACATCATGTGGTTGCTTCGAAGGGATTGCTTTCTACATTCCGGAACTTGATGGTGTAGGAATAGTTAATCGTGATTATAGAGAAGTAACTGCAAACGGTTTAACATTCTCGGCAATGGCAGCTAATACTAGCGGAGGAATTCAAAGTCCAGGATTTAATGGCATAGCTATAGAGTACCTTCGTTCACCAAGATTGCTTAGACCTGACGGGGGATGGAAAAGAGTAATTTGGATGCCGTCTGAAATAAAAGAGCGAGTAAAAGACTCTATTCCTACTGATGTTGTGGATAAAATAGCAACCGAAGCAGATGCTAAGAACTTGGCAGATCTAAAGGAATTTCTAATAAAAAAGGCTCACCCAATTGTAGAAAGATGGTCTGAGAAAAAAGATGAGGAGTCTGACTCTTTACAATCTGTACAAGAATCAATACAACCGGGGAGTGAAACAATTATTCAAACACCTATGCTTCAATTACCTTCATCGGGTGGCTTTAAGATAATTCTTAAGAATGCAAAGATAACTGCTGAAAAGATAATTATTAAACGGCTGGAAAAAGATAAAGCTTAAAGGTTGAGTGACTAGGTTTGGGAGAAACCGAATCAGATAGCTTTGGTTACATAAAGAATCTTATGAAAGCATTTGAGAATATTAATGAATTAGAGATAGAAAATGTAACAATACAAGCTGAAGAATTGTCGTTTCTTATACAACCAATCATGACCACTGTTGCTGAAGGTTTAGCTTCTTCTAAACTTCTTGATGTTAAGAGATTGATAGATTCTAAATTTACTATTCCACTAGAGAAATTCTCAGGACAAATCTCTGAAGTACAAATAGGGTCAACCAAATCTGAAGGTGGTTCCAGAGGAAGAATAGTAAAAATAGGTGGTGCAAAAACCATGCCGTTTTATAGCTTCGAATTTGAGAATCAAAATAGACCTGCTTTTGCTATGGATATATTCGATGTTCCTTTGAAGCTTGCAAAGATGGTCAGAGTTCACTATGAGGACGTGGTAGAAGATCCAGCTGAATGGGCGAAAAGATGTGTAGAGTTAGGAGCTGATGTGGTTTCCTTAAATTTGATAAGCACTGATCCTCTTCTCAATGATACGTCTCCAAAAGAAGCTGCTAAAGTTGTCGAAAAGGTTCTACAAGCTGTTGATTCTCCGATAATTATAGGCGGCTCAGGTAACAAGAAGAAGGATCCATTTGTCCTAGAGGCTGCCGCAGAAGTAGCTGCAGGTGAAAGAATTATTCTTAATTCGGCAAATACAGACAATGATTATAAGAGAATAGTAAAAGCAGCTATCAAACATAATCATTCAGTGATTGCTTTTACTCCAATGGACATAAACAATCAAAAGAAGTTAAACCGTATGTTATTAAACGAAGGATTAACTAAAGATCATTTGATCATAGATCCAACAACAGCAGCTCTAGGCTATGGTCTAGATTACAGCATAAGTACAATGGAGCGAATTAGGCTTTCGGGTCTTCTAGGTGATGAAGACCTTCAAATGCCAATACTTTCTCCTGCAAGTAACGCATGGGGTGCTAGAGAAGCATGGATGAAGAATGATGAACTTGGCGCATTAGAATATAGAGGTCCATTATGGGAGACTATTACAGCATTAACAATGGCATTGTCTGGTGCAGACCTATTTATGTTAAGTCATCCAGCTTCAGTTAGGGTTTTGAAGAGCTTAATTGACGATATTCGTGGGATTTCGGCTAAAGGAAAAGATGTAGACGATTGGATTACCTGTCTAGGATAGATTTGATAATATGAGTGAAAAAGCTAGTTTACTGTCAATCTACAAACTACTGCCTCAAACTAACTGTGGAGAATGTGGAGAAGCTAATTGTATGGCGTATGCCTCCAAATTGCTTGAAAGACAAAAGAATCCTGAAGACTGCAAACCTATGTTTAAAGGAACAAAATACAAAAAGAATCTTATAAAATTAATTGAACTAGTCTCTCCTCCAATTAGAGAAATATTAATTGGAATTGGTGAAACAACTGTAAAAATAGGTGGAAAGGAAGTACTTTATCGGCATCAACTTACATTTCACAATCCAACAGTCATAGCCATAGATGTTAGTGACACAATGAACGCTGAAGAAATAAGAAGCAGGTGCATTTTTACAGAGAAGTTCTCCATAATCAAAATGGGTGAAGAATTAAAACTTAACATGATTGCAATAAGATCTGCTTCAGGCGATCCAGAGCGTTTTGCATCATGTGCTAAACTAGTATCAGAAATTTGTAGACTTCCTTTAATTCTTTGTTCTTTAGATTCTAATGTTCTAAAAGCTGCTCTTGAAATTGAAAGTGTTTCTGTTCAGCGTCCATTGCTTTATGCTGCTAATAAGGATAATTGGATGGAATTTGGAGAATTAGCTAAAAGGTACAATTGCCCAATTGTCGCATCTTCTCATAACAATTTGGATATGTTGATTTCAATAGTTTCAACTCTTGAGTCCATGGGAATTAGAGATATTGTATTAGATCCTGGAGCTCTTTTAGAAGGTGGACAAATCAAAGACACTATTAACAATCTTGTAATGCTTAGACGTGCAGGTTTGAATAAGGTGAAATCAACGAGATATCCATTGCTATGCATACCTGCAGCTGTGTGGGCTATAGAAAATAATGATAAAGCATTAACATCTTATAGAGAGTCAATTATTGCTTCACTACTGATAAATAAGTTTGCGGATATTATTATCATGCACACTTTAGATATGTGGGCTTTACTCCCAGTAATTACTTTGAAGTATGGTATCTACACCGATCCTAGAAAACCAGTTTCTGTAGACGCGGGTCTAACACAATTTGGGATTGTTGATGAAAAATCACCTGTATTGTTGACTACTAATTTTGCATTAACTTACTATACTGTCGCAAACGATATAGAAGCTTCAAAACTAAATTGCTTTCTTATTACAGCTGACACAGGCGGACTTGCTGTAGAAGTAGGTGTTGCTGGAGGCCAATTGACAGCTGCTGGTATTAATGAAATAATGAAAAGTTCAGACGTTACAAGTAAAGTTAAGCATAAGCGTATAGTTATACCTGGTAGAGCTGCTCGCTTGAAAGGAGAGATTGAAGATGTTACCGGTTGGGAAGTAATGATAGGTCCTCAAGACTCATCTGAAATCAAGACTTTTTTAACAAAACATTGGGAGGAAAAATAATAACGTATTGAGATTCACAATAGCCGTAGAAAACAGTTCTAGATGCATAGGTTGTTACAACTGTCTATATGCGTGTTCGAGACATCTTTTTTACAAAGTAGATCATGCTAGGACTGCGGTTTTTGTTAGACCCGATAGATCTCTAAGTAACAGGTTTACTGTGGTTGCCTGCCGGTTTTGTAAAGATCCTGAATGTGCAGTAGCTTGTAAACAAGGTGCTTTACAGATTCTTCCTGAAGGAGGGGTAACTCTAGTTGTTTCCAAGTGTAAAGATTGCAAAACCTTCGAATGCATAACAGCTTGTACTCTAAACGCAATAACGATGGATATGAAGACTAAACTTCCGATAATCTGTGATAACTGTGGTGACTGTGCTAAATACTGTCCACATAATGTATTCTCATTTAAGGATGTGAAGTAATGATTTGATAAGAGGTAGGATACTATATGTAGATTTATCTAAGAAATCAATAAACGTAGTTGATAAACCCGAACTCTTTAAGAAATACATTGGTGGTGCAGGTGTAGCATCTAAGCTACTTTTACAAGAGTCTTCTCCGCAGATGGACCCATTCTCACCTGAAGCCCCGATAATTATTGCGGCAAGTCCACTAACCGCTATCTTCCCTTGTGTTGCCAAGGCGGTTGCCATGTTCAAATCACCTTTAACAGGAAACCTTGGGGAATCCCATGCAGCTGGATACTTTCCAGCAGCATTAGCTCTTGCTGGATATAATGCCATTGTCATAAAGGGTATTTCATCAACCCCTGTAATATTAGAGATTAATGATGAGAAAGTAAAGATACGAAAAGCCTCTTCATTATGGGGCCTTTCTTCACCTAAAGTTGAAGAGGCTCTAGGTAGCTTTGGGCAAAACGGTCTACATAGTGTTATCAGTATAGGTGTTGCTGGGGAAAATCAAGTCTACTACAGTAACGTTATGGTGGATAGATATCACCACTTTGGAAGGCTAGGTCTAGGCGCAATCTTTGGAAGCAAGATGTTAAAAGCCATATCTATAAATGGTTCAGAAGGAATAGACCTAATTAACCCCTTAATCGTTAAAGACTTGTATGAAAAGTTGTATCATGATATTGTCGGAACAGACGTTATGGTCAAGTACCATGACTATGGTACACCTGCTAATCTTCTTATGTTAAATGAGTTGGGTGCACTTCCAACTGAGAACTTCAGAGAAACTAGGTTTGAATACGCTGAAAAGATTTCTGGTGAAGCCATAGCTGAGAGTAGGCTTGAAAGAAAGATATCATGCGCAAGTTGTCCGATAGCATGTGTACATCTTGCTAACATAAAGGACAAGTTTAGCCCAGAACATGAGAGAGGGCTAGCCGAGGTCTTCAAAGAGAGTAAACTTGTTCCATACAACTACGAACCATTGTATGCGCTAGGCTCCAACTTACGAATTAGTGATTATGACGGCCTTCTACTTCTAATAGCGACCTGCGAAGACCTTGGATTAGATGCGATGACTGCTGGTAACGTTCTAGGTTGGGTGAGTGAAGCATTTGAAAAAAAAATTATTACTGAAAACGAAACTATCAATCTAAAACCAATTTGGGGTGATGCTAAGACTTATGCTATCATATTGAGAAATATTTCTGAAATGAAGAATCCTTTCTATGCAACTTTAGCCAGAGGTATTGACGCACCTGCCGACAAATATGGTGGAAAAGATTTTGCAGTATCTCTAGCCGGCAACGGTCCTTCTGGTTACATGACTGGCTACGCATCCATAGCAGGAACAATTGTCGGAGCTAGACACTCTCACCTTAGTAACTCTGGTTACTCATATGATCAAAACAATGTTGGTAAGATATTCAACTCTGACGAGATAGCGGATTACCTCATAGAGCATGAGGACTGGCTATACGTTATGTATTCTTTGGGTGTCTGCTACTTTTCAAGGAAAGTCTATAATAAACAAACTGTTCACAAGATTCTAGCCGCCATAGGAATAGACTATGATCCAGAAAGTCTAGTTGCTCTGGGCAAAGAGATAACTCACAACCTTTTGCGATACAAAGTTCAGGAGGGATTCAAGATGGACAACGTTCGGATACCTAAACGATTCTTAGAGCCAGATACCCCTTGGGGAAAACTCCATGAAGATAAACTGAAGATGATAATAACTGCTTACATCAAGAAGAGAGAAAAAGAAGGTGTGAAGTTGAAGAACGAAAACAATGTTCTTAAAGATCTCCTATTCAGTAAGAAATCTTCATCTACTCAGGAAGATGCAAACATCTAAAC
Organism: Nitrososphaerales archaeon; assembly: GCA_036514475.1. GTDB lineage: Archaea > Thermoproteota > Nitrososphaeria > Nitrososphaerales > JACPRH01 > DATBXD01. Next base: position 4,486 of record DATBXD010000067.1, on the reverse strand, counting down.
ATCATTGAAATGTACCCTTGCTCTACCGTATATTTGAGTATAGCATATCCTGAAGAGTTTAACAATCCCTCTATCATTCTCATTATGACAAAAGTGTGTTGTAGTGGCATTTCTGGGCTGAAGATTGCTTTTAGATTGTATGTGTCTTTCTCTTCTTTTTTAATGTAAATTTCGTTGCAATCTAGAAATAGTTTTTTCAAAGCCTCTCTGAACATCTCTATGAATATATTTTCAGGTATTTTACCAAGGAATACTTTACCATACCATTTTGCTTTCTCATAGGCTTGGTTCAACCATTCTTCTTTATTTTTCTTGTAGATTATGCTACTAGCATTGTACCACATGTCTTGATTTACGAATAGCAGTCTAGATTTTATAGCCTTGTTAAGGAAAGTTTTTGCTTCAATTGCTTCTTTGATTGAAAAGCCTTGTTTATACGCTTCTATTCCAAATGTTGTCAATTCATTTATAAGGCTGTATAATGTCTTTCCTTGAATGTTAGCTATTTGATTAAGTTCCTCTGCGACATCATTACTCATATTTACAGTCCTACGTTTCTCAGCCTTGTAATCAGAAGGTAAATTTATTCACCCTTTGTCCCTATATAAATTTGAGTGCATTTGCACTCTAAGTTAATCACGATGTTTATAAAATTACTCCCAATTAACATCCCAGATTGTCAGCTCTTGGAATAATTGAAAATATCGAGATTAATCATATCTATCCATCTACTTATAACCCAAGAACGTATCCTGAAAATCTTAATGGTCTTCTTCTCTCAATAAATGATAAAGGGCTACTTCAGCCTCTGATCGTAAGGCCCATCAGAGAGGGGTTTGAAGTCGTCGCCGGAAGTAGGCGACTGAAAGCATGCCGTTGTTTAGGCTGGAGGAAAGTTCAATGTCATGTCATCGAGCTAAGTGATAGAGAAGCATTCGAAGTCTCCCTAATAGAGAATATTCAACGGCAGACTCTGAATCCATTAGATGAAGCTGAGGCTTTTAGAAAATATGTTTTAGAATATGGGTGGGGAAGTGTCTCAGAGCTTTCACGGAAAGTGAGTAAGAGTCAAGAATATGTAAGTAAACGACTGCGTCTTCTCAAACTCCCAAAAGATATTCAAGATCAGTTGGCAAGCAGTAAAATAAGTCCTAGTGTAGCTGAGGAACTTCTATCTTTTGAAGATGAAAATGTACGTCTAGAATTGGGGTCTCTAGCATCATCCAGCCATCTTACTATGAAAGAAGTTCGTTCGCTAGCGAAGATATTGAAGAAAAATGATTTTACAAATATTGGTAGAGAAATGACTACATCTATATCTGATGATTATCAGAATCATATGTATTTTGATAAGAATCTTCGTAAGGTTATCACAGTTCTTCACATTGCTCTATTGAGATTAGATGAGATTGTTGCTGATTCAAGTGAGGATTGGTTTCTTAGGCAAATTCTTATGGAATACAGGTTGGCTTTTCATAATCAGATATCAACATTCGTTAAGGCTCGGAGAAGACTTGATCATATCTCTAATTTAAAGCTGCAAGTCAATGAGTGAGTATAAATAAATGCAATTACATAATCATATTTTAACATTTGACATGAATTTAACGGAATGAGTCTTTATGGTAATTTTCTATCAGTTCGAGTTCGGTTTTGAGTTATTATCAGATCTAGTTTCACTTGTATTTGTGTTAATAAGCTTCTATTATGTCTATAAACTTATACGCTTGGGAAAAAATATAGAGTTACTTGCAATTAAAGGTGGAAATGGTCCAAAATACATTGCGTTAGCTATATTATTTTTAGCAGTTAACCGTATAATGGATCTTATATCTGAATCCTTAATTCCTGTGTTGACATTTAATATCGCATCCTCTTTAGATGATCCACCAGCAGCTCTTTCAGCTATATTTCTAGCGTTTGGTCTTAGGAGTATGTATATGCTTTACATAAAGGCCACAAAGCCATCGAGTGAATTTTATTCGGCACCGAATAATTCAGAATCTGCGATAAATATATCTGATGATAAAACTAATGCGGATGCGTGAACCTTTTGACCGGTTCATTAAACATCAAAGATAAGTATCTGAAGTGGCTTTTCATTCTGCCCGCCTTAATACTACTTATCATTTTTGCAATAGTACCTTATGCCTGGACATTTGGAATAAGTTTCTATGACTATTCGATTGCATCGTTTGGTAAAGCTCCTGATTTTGTAGGCTTCCAAAACTATCAAACGATTATTTCACATCCTGATATCTGGTTACGGTTTCAGAATACTGCGAAGTTTGCTATAGCCGCAGTAACATTAGAATTTATTCTCGGATTAAGTTTGGCCTTAATACTTTCTGACTATTTTAAAGGACATAGATTGGTTTTAACGATTCTGGTTTTGCCTATGATGATAGCTCCGGAAATCACTGCAATGGTCTTCAAAGAAGTTATGTTCGGGCCCAAGGTTGGATTATTCAACTATCTCATTAATACTATGGGTATTTCTTTTCAAGGATATGGACGAGATGCTTTGACATCAATTATTCTGGTTGACGCTTGGACTTGGACACCATTTGTGATGCTTATGATAATTGGTGGCTTTTCTTCTGTTCCCAAAACCGTGTTGGAGTCAGCAAATATTGATGGAGCTAGCTGGTGGGCTAAGTTTAGATACATCACATTTGAATACGCAAAACCTTTCATATTTCTTGCATTAATATTTAGATTCGCAGATGCTTTAAGGACATGGGAAGTCATCAGGGAATGGCTTGACGTTCCTCCACCTTTGGGTCCTAATCCGCTAAACATAGATACACTTCCTTCATATTTGTACACCCTCGGTTTCAGAGCATTCAAGACAAGCGAGATGGCTGCTGTTGCTACTATAATGGTTGTGATGTCTATGGTTTTGATCTATACATATCTTAGATATCTGTGGAAAGTTGAGAAACATGATTAGGTCATCAAAGAGTAAGCGCCGGCTATTCTCGTTGTTAAAGAAGGTAAGATTTGTTTTCATAGGCTTTTGGCTGGTAGTAGTTGTCTTACTGCCATTAGTGTGGATATTTCTTACATCAATTAAGCCTACTGAAGATACGCTTTCTTCTACACCTGTCTTGTTCTTCACCCCTACTCTTCAAAACTATGAATTTGGAGCGTCAATTATAGATCCATACACACATGAACCTGTTTTTGCAGGAATAGCTAGCCAATTTCCTAGGTTTCTTGGGAACAGTATTTTAATAGCCTTGATGAGTACAGCTATAGCGCTATTTGCTGGTATGCTATTAGCATATGTTCTCTCTAGAACTAAATTCCTTGGAGGAACAGCGTTACTCACATTTATGTTGACTATACATGCTGTTACGCCCATAGTCTTCACACCTGCTCTTTTCGAGATTTACCAGAAGATTGGGCTCCATGATACGCATATTGGTCTTTCGTTAATCTATGCAACCTTCGCATTACCACTTACAGTTTGGATACTAAAAAATTTCTTCGACGGAACTACAAAATCTATTGAGGAATCTGCTAGAATAGATGGTGCTTCAACACTAGATATTTTGTTCAGGATAACTTTACCGCAAGTGAAAATAGGTTTAGTAGTTGCGGCAGTATTCGCTTTCACAATAGCTTGGAACGATTTCATATTTACCCTCACCCTAACTGAGACTAATGCTTCAACATTCGTTTTTCTAGCAGACTATTTCGACGATCTACTTAGAGTAGGCACATTAGCACCCGGTCCTTTAACTTCGATGTCTATAGTACATATGCTTCCATCATTCATCTTTGCATTTCTGATACAACGCTATCTACTGATAGGTTTCTCAGCAGGAACAATTCGAAAAGAGGTGGAGTAGATAAATGAATAAGAACATAACCAATTTAATGTTTCTTAAGATTAAAATTGAACAGGCTGGACTATTATTATCTTTAATCGGCTTAGCTTCTATCTTACAACCATGGATTTTCATTCTGTATTCAAACGGCTTCTATATACTCTTCATAGGCGCTGTATTAACCTTCATTGGAGGCACAATTCCTGAGGCAAAGAGAAATCAAGCCCTACTTCAAGCAGGAATAATAGTTGCCATTATGATTATCATAATCCTTTTTTCGATATTTCTAGCTCCGAAATTAGTGGTATAATACAAATAGAGTTAATAAGCGAAAGGAAGAATGGCACTTAAATTGACTAAAACCTTTACTTACATTTTGATAGCCATAATAGTCATAGCAGGTGGAGTTGGATTGTATCTAATCAATCCGTCAGAAAAAAAAATATATCTCTCAGAAGAAGTTTCATTTCAAGCTTCAGATAGTATAAACCTTAGTGGAACTTTCTATACTCCAATGAATCAAAATGGGCCTTTCAGAGTCGTAATCCTAATCCACGAGTTTGGAGCTGACAGGCATCAATGGGATTCATTCATTAACGATTTCATAAACCGAGACTTTGCAGTACTATCATACGATATGAGGGGTTTTG
>DATBXD010000066.1:0-7970 GCA_036514475.1 Nitrososphaerales archaeon | reverse complement strand
AGACTGCCAGCTCCGTAGATCGATAGCTTAGGGTTGATCTCGTAAGCTGAGCATATCTTCTCCACAGCTTCTTGGAGTAGAATTACATATCTTAGCGGCAGTTTCTTAGCTTTTTCGGGATACTTTAGCATTGAACTTATGACTCTTGCTAGATTCAGCTCTTCCTCTAACTTGCCAGCTTCAGCTTTTAGCTCTCCAAAAGTTGTAAGATATTCTTTGTATTTTTTCTCCAAATCGTTAAGATTTTCTTGGCATTTACCGGTTAAGCTGCTTACAGATTCATCGACTTTATCGTGCAGAGATGTAATGCCTGCGCTAAGTTTTGCTGACATAGGTTTTAACGCCTTGTTAATTGACGTTTTAATCCCATCAGCTTCGCCTTTGAGATCACCTATTTTATCTTCAAGCACTTTAATCTTTGCGGCTAAGACTGTTTTTTCAGCTTCGATCCGCTTCGCCTCGTTTTGGATACTGTTCAAATCGCCATAGGCACTTAGAATCTTGATGAACTCATACGGATTCTCATGCTTAGCAGCTAGTTTGTGGAACAGGTTAATCGTGGCAACGCTATACCCGTATTTGTGAATGAGTGTATCGCACATTTTCATAACTGGTTGAATATCAGAATACTTGGTTTGAATATTCTTTAGCTCTTTTTCAACGCGATTCTTCTCAGATTCAATTACTTTAACATCGGTGTATCTACTAATGGCTGAAAGGGTTTTGTTTAAAGATCCAAACTGGTTTAGTGATTCTTGAATACTGCTAATAACATCGTCTGTGAAGCCGCGCTTAACCAGATTCTCGTACTTCTTTACAGATTCTAGAACGTCACGTCTTTGCTCAACAAGTTACGTTTTATCGTTCTTTAGCTTCGAAACGTCTTTAGTCAACTCGTCTTTTTGAGCATTGAGATTTTTCACTTTCTCACTAACCGTGTCATGCTCTGCTTGAATCTTTACCAGCTCACCGTACTTTTCAACAGATCCTAAAACCTCTTTGAAGGATCCTATTTTTTGGGTAGTCTGGGAGAGGCTTTGAATATCGTCGTTAACAATATTATAAGATTCAAGTGTATCCAGGTAACTCATTTGAGATTTGAGTTTCGAAACCGTCCCCTTGCTCATCCTTTCTTTGAATAAACTCACAAGATCTTTTGGATTAACATTTTGACGATTGCAGTCAGCTAATAAATCTGAAGTATCTTCGAAAGTAATATCCTTTGACTCAACAGTATTAGACAGCTTCAGGAAAGACTCGACATCGTCAAGATCTGATCCTTTAGATACAAGATCTGAAAGAAGAGACAAAACTCTTTCTCGCAGAGCAGAGTCCTTAACTTTAACGCCTCTAGTGTAGAGTTTAACGGTGTGTTGAGCCCATTCGCCTTTGGTAAACGCGCTCACCTCCTTATTGGTAAAACTCATCTCTCTAAGTCGCGACATGAGATCTTTAACCCTCAGTTGAACATCCCCACTTACAGGCTTATTCTTAGAGAGGTCGATGAGCTCTTTAGAGATTTCCACAATCTCTTTGGTGGACATAAATCTATCATTCAACTGGGGATAATTAAGGATATCAAAGACCAACAATTTCCAGACTGGGGGAATTAAGGGATAACATCAAGTCATCTAGGGATAATCAAAAGTTCAACACTATAAAAAAAGATAGAAAATCAAGCAAAGCACTAATCAACCATTATGGCTAGCCTATTGTGACATCACTTGAGCTAAAACTCACCTGAAAACCAGCTAAACCCCACAAAAACCAAACAACAAGAAAAACCATTATCCCTCGTCATAATTCATTATCCCTCATTATACATCTTTATCCCTCCGTTATCCCGCGTACTATCCCACAAACATTTCAACTATCCAACAGCGAACTTAAAGCTAACCAGTAAAAACTCTAATCTTCTCAACATTAAACATGTTAGATTATCATGAAAAATCGTTTTGAAAAACTCCAAACAGAAATGACAATAATAAACCCGCGAATCAGAAGAGTCAAATTAGACGTTCAACGTATAGATCTGTCATGAAACCAAATTCAAGAGTCTAAGATGTGTGATGTGTATACTTGTATACAAATGGAGTATTTATTAGTTGGAAATACCATTAATAATTGCGTGAATCAAATTTCATGCCCGGTATGCGGAAAGTATAGCAGTTTGAAAAGATTTGAACCAGAATCCTCCGAGCTCAACATAATCACTGCAGATATGGTGGGGCTAGGCCGTGGGAAAGGTTTCAAAGCAACTAATAAGCAAAGTGTTGACTTCTCATCACCAATCGTTAGCAAGATAAACAAAAGGATGCTTGACCTTATTTTGATAATGATTTCAGAAGGAATCATTTCTCAGAAAGAAATCGTTGAAAAACTTCAACTTGATGAGTACGTATCTATCGACGATTACAAGTTACTGTCAGATAGATTGAAGAAATCCGACAATAAACTCAAAAGTTATGAATTTAAGTTTGGCAGAATAGTGCGGCTTATCGCAGAAGCATTGAAGGAGGACTTCCAAAACTGGTATTTCCGAGAGGATTATTTCGAAGAAGATGAAGGCGATAAAGAATGGGGCGTTGAAGAAGCTAAACCAATCACCTTTCTCGATTTTGGGTTACATAGGTTAATTGAAAACTACCGGGCGTTAAGAGCGAGTCGTGGTAGTTAATGGAAGAAAAACAAGACACTAACATCCCAGGTGTCTGCCTACGAAGCAATCTTGAAGGGTTGAGCAAAAACAAGAAATTACTAATCCTATCAGTTGATGATGAGAATGAAGAATTTGGAAAGAAGATTTCAGAGGAGTTAACCTCAAAATATCTCGAAGTTCACATTATAAAGAGAAACGGACCTTGCGAAACAACCAGTGACTTGGGTCTGAAAGAAAAACAAGGCGCAGTACTATTAGAAGATGGAAAAGTAACATCTAAACTTGACCTAACAAACAACTCAGTCAAAGACACATTAGCAATTAACAAAATGATTCCTAAAAGCCAAGAAAGCGGTGTTTGCACAGGGAAATTCCGTACAAATTCAAAGAACTGGAAAATGGAACTAGAACAGTCACAAGCATGTGCTCGCGAACATCTAAAAATCAAGAAACTAGGCCCAGACGTAAATGAATACCTAAGCGACCATGTGAAAATAAATAAGAATGATATAAATAAGAAAGAATAATTGACGATTTCCCTTCTTTAAAAATGACGTGTGGAACAATGGACGATGAAACAAGAATTAGCGATTTGAAAGATAAGGTGAAGAAGTTTTGCGAGGCGAGAGACTGGGATCAGTTTCATAGCGTTAAAGATCTAGCTATTGGACTTGTCACTGAATCCTCTGAGCTATTGCAACATTTCAGATTCAAATCCAATGGAGAAGTTGACGAAATGCTTCAGAATAAACTGAGAAGAGCTGAGATCTCTGAAGAGATCGCTGACGTCCTATACTTCCTAGTTAGGCTTTCACAACTATACGATATAGATCTATCATCTGAATTAAGTAAAAAGCTTCAGAAGAACGAAGAAAAATATCCTGTAGAGAAATCAAGAGGATCAAATAAGAAATATAACGAGTTTTTCAAATGATAATCAATCAAGCATCAAAACAACGTTTTCCTGAAGCCGTATTGCTTTATTCACTGCATTTCAAGAAGCTCTAGCATCTTCTCAGGGTTATTCGTTGGAGGCATGCACGTTTGACTACGGCAAACGTATGCTGTAGCTTTATTCTCAATTCTCTTATAGATCACTCCCTCATTTGTGGCATTGGTTTCTCTTGACTGCCGTAGCGAAATCGTCAAGTTAGGCAAATACTTTCTTCTCAAAACCCGTAGCATTTCAAGCATGTCTTTATCATGTGGGTCACCGACTAAGATGACGTTGTATGCAGGTCCAACAGCAAAATCCACTCCGAGAAGCATGAAAGTGTAGGCCATAGGTGTCCTCCTCACTTCGCCAGCAAACGTCTTCATCATTTTACTAGCTAACTCTTCATAAGCCGAATCTTCGCTCAAATGTGCCAGACGCAACAAGTTGAACAGAGCCACAGAATTGCCTGAAGGAATAGCGCCATCATACACTATTTTTCTCTTAGGTAAAACGTCCTTGGAGCTTTTTGAGGTGAAGTAGAAGCCACCGTTTTTTTCATCCCAAAACTGCGAAATCATCTCATTAGTTAATTCCAACGCTGCCTGTAGGTACTTCTCATCAAAGCAGGCTTGATAAATCTCGATGAGTCCCCAAACAACAAATGAGTAATCGTCTAGAAACCCGTCAATTGCCCTCTCTCCGCCTGCATAGCGATGAAAAAGTGCTCTGTGTTCACCGCTCTTTTTTTCTAAAATAAAATCTGCTGATTTCACTGCAGCCTGCAAATATGTTGGGTCACCGAAAACTACGCTAGCCTTCGCCAAAGCAGCTATCATCAAGCCGTTCCAATCCGTTAGAACCTTGTCATCTCTGGCTGGGCGAACGCGCTTTTGTCTTGCTTTGAAAAGTATTCTTTGGATATTACCTAGCTTTAGATTAGCTTCATCAACGGTTATATTTAGACCCGACGCGACTTGCTCTATAGATTTTGCGAGGTGAAGAATGTTCTCACCGCTTCGTTTTCCTCCAGGCTCAACATAGTTTCCTCTGGACTCGACTCCGAAGATCTTAATCGCTAAATCGGCATCTTCAGCTGGTAAAGCATCTCTAATCTCATCTTCATTCCATAGGTAGAATTTTCCCTCCTCGTCCTCGCTGTCTGCATCCTCTGAAGCGTAGAAACCCCCTTCTGGAGAAGCTAGGTCACGCAATGTGTATTCTAAGACTTCTTTGGCTGTAGCCTTGAACTTTTCAGCACCTGTTGCTTGGTATGCTTCTGTATAGGCAAGAGCTAATAGCGCTTGATCATATAGCATCTTTTCAAAATGCGGAACAAGCCACTGCTTATCAGTTGAGTACCTATGAAAGCCAAAGCCCACCTGGTCAAAAATGCCTCCCAACCGCATGTTTTGCAGGGTCTTCTCAACCATCTTTAACGCGTTATTCTCCTTGGTGCGGCTCCAGTATCGTATTAGGAATATTAGGTTGTGGGGTATTGGGAATTTCGGGGCTTTTCCAAATCCACCGTACGTCTCATCAAAATCCAACGCGATCTTCTCATAGGCGTCATCCAAAACTTCTTTTCCCAATTCTTCTTCAAGAATTCTTTCATCCATTGCTTCTATTCTATCCTTGATGTCTTGTCCTACGGTTTCCAATTCGGATCTACGCGTTCTCCACACATCATTTATCTTAGGAATTAACTCCATCATCCCAGTCAAGCCAAATCTGCTGTTCTTTGGGATGTAACTGGCTGCGAAAAATGGGTTCTTATCAGGTGTCACAATAACGTTAAGTGGCCAGCCGCATCTTTGCTCCATCAACTGACACACTATCATGAAAGCGTTGTCAAGGTCAGGTCTTTCTTCCCTATCAACTTTTATGCAGACAAATGATTCGTTCATCAGTTTAGCAACTTCTTCATCCTCGAAGCATTCATTCTCCATAACGTGGCACCAGTGACACGACGAGTAGCCGATGGAAACGAAAACAGGCTTATCCTCAGCCTTAGCTTTTTCAAAAGCTTCATCACACCATGGGTACCAATCAACGGGATTGTAGGCGTGCTGAAGCAGATACGGGCTCTTCTCCTTTATCAATCTATTTGGTCTTCCATTCCCCTTAGTTTCATCTTGCATAGAAACCGTCTCCAAAGTAATTGACAGATACCTCTTTAATTAAGCGTCCGCTACGAGTCTTTCTATTCATTAGACTGGGATAGCGAATACGAAATTTCTAGCGATTTGAACCTCTAACAAGCGGAAAGACGCATTATTTTATTCACTTTATTTATTAGTAGAACCTTCTGATACCTGTTTTCCTCACTTTCATCAGTAGATATAACGTGAAATAATTGTGTTGCAGTTAAATAAAACCCTGGATATCAATTGTTTGGACAATGAAGAATTCAACGTATCAACGTCTTTGGTCTTTTATTAACAATGAAATGCGAATGTCTCATATTTATCAACCAGTAATGTTAATTGAGCTACTAAAAACTGGAAAATCAAGTAGTAGAGAGATAGCTAAAGCAATACTTCCTCATGATATTACCCAAGTAGATTACTATACCCAAATAGTCAACAATATGCCCGGACGAGTTTTAAAGAATCATAATATAGTTGAGAGAGCACAAAATGAATATTCTCTTCTCGGATACAATGAATTATCATCAGAGGAAATAGAGAAATTAAAATCTGATTGCAAGAAGAAATTGAAAGAATATCAGGATAAACGTGGCGAAGAAATCTGGCGGCATCGAAGTAAGGCTTCTCGGCAAATCTCTGGCACTGTAAAATACGAAGTTCTAAAAAGAGCAAAAACTCGTTGCGAATTATGTGGAATATCAAACAAAATTAAGGCAATTGAAGTTGACCACATTATACCTATAAACAAGGGTGGTTCCAATGACATAAGTAATCTTCAGGCACTTTGTTACTCATGTAATTCAATGAAACGAGATATAGATGATATTAATTATCATAAAATTAGAGAATCATTCAATCACAGAGAGAAAGTATGCGTTTTCTGTGAAGTTGAAAATAAAAATATTATTGACAAAGAAGAATTAGTATATGCAGTAAGAGACATTTATCCAGTTACTCCCCTCCATACTTTAATAATTCCATTTCGCCATGCAAAATCATATTTTGAACTCTATCAACCTGAACATAATGCAATTAATAAAATAATAAACAAACAGAAAGAATGGATTCAGCTTAAAGATAAGAATGTAATAGGATTCAACATTGGAGTAAATGACGGAGAAGCTGCTGGACAAACAGTAAATCACTGCCATATACATTTATTCCCAAGAAGAAAAGACGATGTATCTAATCCTCGAGGAGGCATAAGAGCAGTATTCTTCTCAAAAAAAGATTATTTAGTATGATCGATAATTTAATACATACTAAATTCATAGATTCCAAATTACTGATGTGATTATGCAGGCTTCTCAAGAACAAACTGATATTATTAATTCTGATAAAAATACAATTGTTGTTGCTAACCCTGGAACTGGGAAGACAACTACGCTTTCTTGGAAGGTGATTTCTCTTCTTGAAAAAGGGGTGAGTCCTGAGAATATTCTATGTATCACATTCACCAAGAAAGCAAAGAAAGAGATGTACATAACAGCAAAGTTTGTATGAACGAGCATTTCATATGTCCAGATCACATCTATGGTGGACTACTTGGACCAACAAACAAATCCTGTCCATTATGCAAGAAGCCCTTACGATAAAAATTGTAGACTAACCGGTGACTGAACGGTAGACGAAACAGAATTTATATGAGTAATATTCTCACAACTCTATTAGATAGCATTAAGTAATTTTTACCCAACCGTTCGCAGATAAACTCGCATCATTTATAGAGCAAAAACCAAAAGTCATTCGCGACGACGGATAATTAATGAATAAATCCTTTAAGCGCCTTATAAAAGAAACATCAAAATTCAAAGCTCCTGATCCGACCCTAAATAATGAACTAGTTCAAAACGCTCCAGATTGGATACACATGATCGTGCCCGAGAGTCTGGAAGACACGATGAATAAGCACTACAAAGGTTTCCGGAAACCAGCATAGAATAGACCTCTTGCACAATTACAATTTCAGTAGCTTGTGAATAGTCTTTCACGTTTGATTTCTTCTGTATGTAGCGGGTACAGTCTTTCTTGATTAGTATGTTCTCGTACGAGAAGCTCTCTAAGAGACCGTCTATCTTCAGGTCGTTTAGCGGTCTGAAAGTATCTGAGTTTGACTCTCTTTATGCGAAGGTTGAGTCGAAGTATGTTCAGTTTGAGCGTGAACGTCTGTCTGCTAGGAATGATAGGAAGAGGAAGATAGGGGCGGGAAGGCCGTTCAAGCTGCCTG
>DATBXD010000065.1:0-3449 GCA_036514475.1 Nitrososphaerales archaeon | reverse complement strand
TGTTCAAGTACGCTTACGTTTGTGGTTAAAAGGAAGCATGTCTTTCTTCTGATGGGTCAACGAATGATTAGGGATGAGGACGTTAGGAATACGGTTAAGGAGCTTGGCGAGCACATAGGGAAGGCGTACCTTGAGGCTCATCAGGAGAAGGATAGGGATTGGAGAACCTACGAGCAGCAATTCTCAAAGAGAATCAAGGAGGCTATGAAGGCTCTTGACCCGCTCATCCATGAAGCTGTATCTGCCATAAGAATTGAAGAGGGTAGACGAGGGAGACCAGATTCTCTAACCCTAGAGCAGAAGGTGAAACTGCTCCTGATCAAGCAGCTTGTCGGCGAGTCAAACAGGATGTTCGCCAACATGCTTGAAATATTCTCAATGCTCTCTGGCATCGAGATTTCGTACAAGACAGTTGAGAGACTCTACTCGGATGAGGTGGTCATGATGGCGCTGCACAACCTGCATGTCCTCCTTTTGAATAAGAGGAGTGTGAAGGAGAGTGACGCTTCGGGTGACGGCACAGGTTACTCTCTCACAATCTCGAAACATTATGAAAGTGTAGCCCAAGAGCTTAAAGATAAAGCCAAAGAGCAACCACAGGAAGGCACATCATCTTCAGTGAAAGAGGAATCGAACAGGAAGAAACATGCTTTCTCCTACGTTTTCAGGCTGATGGATCTCTCCTCAAGAATGTACCTAGCCTACGGATCGAGCATGAGGTCTGAGAAGGACACATATACCATGCGATGAGATGCTCACCACAGTAGACGTGACGCTCAAAACAGTTCGGCTAGACAGGTACTACAGTACACCCAGCTACATGGACTCGTTCGGAGACGCGAAGGTCTTCGTGATCCCCAAGAGCAACGCCACCCTAAATGGCTCATGGAAGTGGAAGACAACAATGATGATGTTCGTGAAGGACACGTTGCATCACCTAGAGCAGTACCACCAGAGAAGCAACTCAGAATCCGGCTTCTCAGCCGACAAGAAGATGCTCGGATGGGGAATCACACAGAAAAGAAACGACAGAATCAACTGCGCCAACACCTGCACCGGCCTATGGCACAATCTATTCAACCTAGCAACCCCATGAATTATGTCCCACAGCCCATGTTAGAGAAACGGTTTAGTAGTTGATTAATGAATCGCCCAGATTAGATACTGATAGTAATGAGCATCATTAGGACTGAGAACTTGTCAAAAAGCTTCGGGTCAATAGTTGCAGTGGATAATCTGAATCTTGAGATAAGTGAGGGGGAGGTCTTTGGTCTTCTTGGGCCTAACGGAGCTGGTAAAACAACGACGATACATATGCTTGCTACTCTTTTGAATCCCTCTTCAGGAAGAGCATTTGTTAACGGGTTTGACGTTGTTAAGCAGCAAGGTGACGTTAGGAGATCTATCGGCATCGTTTTTCAAGAGCCGAGCTCAGACGACATTCTAACGGGGTATGAAAACTTGAAGCTGCACGCTATGATGTATGGTGTGCCAAAAGAATCTGTTGAGAAGAGAATATTTGAGGCTTTAGAGCTAGTTGATCTTAATGACCGGAGAAACCATCTTGTGAGGACGTATTCCGGAGGGATGCGGAGAAGACTTGAGCTAGCTCGAGGACTTATCCACCGTCCAAAAGTCCTATTTTTAGATGAGCCTACGCTGGGTCTGGACCCTCAGAGCAGAGAACACATCTGGAGCTACATAACAAAGATGGTTAAGGACGAAGGGGTGACAATAATTCTGACTACACACTATATGGAGGAGGCAGATATGCTTTGCAACAGAGTTGGAATAATCGACCTTGGCAAGATAGTAGTTATTGATTCCCCAACCAATTTGAAGAAGATGCTAGGCGGCGACATAATAAGACTGAAGATGATCAATCCAAACATTGAAGCTGTTAGAAAACTCAGCTATGTGAAGAACATAGAATTCAATGACAACCTGTTGACGCTCATGGTTGAAGACGCTGGAATACACTTGCCAAGACTGCTTGAAATCGTTGGGCAAGTCGAGTCAGTTGAGATGCGCTCACCTACATTAAACGACGTCTTCCTACGGTACACTGGGAAGGAGATTCGCACAGCCTCGCCAGAAGGTGGGTTCATGGAGCGGGTCGCAGCCGTGAGGTCAGGAAGGTAGATAGAGGATGGGTGAGGTAAGCGGGCTGCTAGCAATATGGTATAGGGAGTTCATAGTCTTCACAAGAGAGAAGTCAAGAGTAATAGCGTCGATTGTGAACCCGCTGCTCTTCCTAGTAATATTTGGAGCAGGCCTAGGGTCAAGTGTATCAGTTCAGGACATGAGCTACCAGTCATTCATATTTCCAGGGATAATCGCGATGACACTGATATTCACTTCGATATTCTATGGTGTATACATCATTTGGGATAAGATGCTTGACTTTCTTAAAGAAGTGCTGGTTGCTCCGTTATCCAGAACCACTATCTTCATAGGAAAAGTTCTTGGCGGCGTGACAGACGCTATGATTCAAGGCAGCATACTGCTGACAATTGGAATACTACTTGGTTTGAAGATTAGCTTCACAGGTATTCCAACCGCTTTACTCATAATGCTTATTTCAGCAATAGGTTTAGTCGGCATCGGGTTGATAATAGGATCGCTTCTTGAAAGACCGGAAGGATTTCAATTAATAGGAACCTTCCTAAACTTTCCGCTATTCCTACTTTCAGGCGCACTATTCCCAATCGATAACCTACCTGCGTGGCTAATACCGTTCACCTATGCGAACCCAGTGACATATACCGTAGACGCCTTAAGAATAAGCCTTCTAGGCACCGGTCAGTTCAACATTCTAGTCGACATCGCAGTACTTTTAATATTCGCCTCAATCACAACAGTAGTTGGAACAATATCTTTTAGAAGAATGAAAATGTAAAATGAATAGATTTACTTCCGGTGTTTAAAGCATGATTTTATCGAGCTAATTTATAATTTCAATGTGTAAGAGATATTAATTAGTTGATTTATATCACTAGTAGATAAGACTGTGAAGAGTCCTCGAGAGAATTCATTGAAGAGTTTATCGCTCTATGTTTCCTTGGAGTCTGTTGTTGACGAGGTTTTGAAGCTAGGCTTTTCAGAAGTTGCCTGCGCCACAGTGGTTTCCAGCTCCAAGTTTTGGGCGAGGCATGTCTACAGGAACGGTGTTGAGACCGTTACGGTTTCAGATGAGATAGGCGACGCTGACTACTTGAGGGATCCTGTTGTTACGATTTGCGGGGGTTTGAAAACAATCAAATCTCTAAAGAAGCTGGAGTAGCTAAAGATGCCAATATACGAGTGCAGCGAGCACCAGTTCATCGAGAATCTTAGAAAGCTCTTAGATACTAACTTCAAAATAATAGTGAAGCGATTTGGCAAGCTTCACGATGATGCTAAACACAATATTTCCAGGCTTCCAGAGTCAGAGTTCACAAAGTATGACG
>DATBXD010000064.1:0-3446 GCA_036514475.1 Nitrososphaerales archaeon | reverse complement strand
TACTTGTGCGCCATCCGTAAGGATGAATTGTTGAAATACATACTTGAAGGGTAGCGCACACCCTTCAAGCAACCCAACCTCAAACAAAATACGCTAGATACTCAAACACAATCCCATCTAAGCACATTCCCATCTACTGGATAAGGTGGTTAACTTAAATATTTGCTATTTTAGGGTGATATACAACTGCGGTGAAAAGTTTGTCTATAGATATGGCGATAAGAGTACTCGATGAAAGTTTAGGCCAGAAAGTTCTAATAAAACTAAAAGGCGGTAAAGTAATAAGAGGAATACTTCAAGGCTTTGACCAACACATGAATTTGCTTCTGAAAGAATCAGAAGAAATAATTGGCGACGTTACAAAGAATTTGGGAACATTAGTTGTTAGAGGCGATAATGTGGTAATAATATCGCCACCACCAGGCTAGACATATTTATTTCAAAAGGAGTTAGATCGTTTTGACAAGAGGTACTCCATCATTTGGTAAACATAGTAAAGGTAAGACGCACATACGCTGTAGACGATGCGGACGCCATTCTTATCATACAAATAAGAAAAGATGCGCTTTTTGTGGATTTGGTGCTGATAAGAAAATAAGGCACTATAATTGGATACGAAGACAATCCTAGCATAACCAAGTATATTTTCTCGTAAACGTTTAATTATTAGTTTCATTGAAAACATGATTTAGCAGTTGTAACTTAATGGATCCACTCACAATAGCAATTAGTAGTGGGGCAGGTGCAATTACAGGTGCTCTTGCATACTATCTTCTTTCAAGAAATAAAAGAGTTACTTCAAAAGTTGAAGCGCCAAAAGGGAAACCAAGAAATGATGCTGAAAGAAGAGTAAATAGAACTGAAATGGATAAAGCGCGCAGAGAACTTAACGCTATACTTTTAGAAAAAGATCTAGTCAGTACTGCTCTGACACGAGTTTACGAAGCAGAAGTTGACGGTAGAATCAATAAGCAAGAGCGAGAAGAATTAACATCTCGATACAAACTGAGAATGAAAGAAGTCGAATCTAAACTAGGGGATGCTGAGATAACTATTGAAGTTGGTGAATTAGAAAAACTTAGATCAGAATTACTAAATCTATTTGAAAGTAAGATGCAACAGATAGAAAGTAGACTTATCGATGCACGCACCAAATTAGATAAGATGAAAGGCTATTCAGAACCTGTAGTACCAGTTGATGATATTGAAAAAGTCTTAGAAACTGAAGAGAAACCTAAACCTAAGAAAACGAAACCTAAGACTGAAGAAACAGAGATAGATGATAAGGTGAGAGCACTTCGGGAAGAGGTTCTTGAAGCTTTGGCTAGACTGGAGCAAATGGATATTGACGGATAAGAAAAAGTTCAGTAAAATAATTGAGCAAATTTCTGACAATATTATTCGAGACATCCAAGACCATTCATTAATTGGGTTAGGTAGCGGCTCCACAGTAGCAACGTTTGTAAGAAGACTAGGTAAAGTTGTTAAAGATAAAGGTATTGAGATTTCAGTGATTCCATCATCTCTACAAATACAGTTAATTGCGGAATATGAAGAACTAAATATAGCAAATTCAAACATTAAACGAAGAATAGATTTTACAATCGATGGTGCAGATCAGGTTGACAAGAAATATAACATGATAAAGGGTGGTGGAGGCGCACTTCATCGTGAAATGATTCTACTAGATGCAGCTAAGAATAGAATAATATTGATAGACCAAACTAAGTATGTAGCAACCTTATCTAGATCAGTTCCATTAGAAATATCATATTTCGCTCGAAACTTCGTATTTGATGCTCTGAAAAGAATAGGGGGCAAACCTACATTGAGACTTCTAGACAAAGGTTATCCATTTGTTACGGAGAACAATAATATCATTATTGATTCTGATTTTGGGATAATAAACAATCCAGAGAAGCTTAGGTCTAAAATTTCAAATATACCAGGCATTGTAGAAATAGGATTATTCATTAATAAATGTGATGTTCTTTATATTGCAAATTCAGATGGAACAATAAACTGTTTCAAACAGAATTGATTCTTTTACAATTCACATAAGTGTGGAACAACCGTTAGCATCAGAAAAGGTCTAACTCTTCAAAAAACCTCTTTTATCTAACCTCATTTCATTAACATACAATTTTTCAGATTCCTAAAATCAGAAATATCTTTTAGACAAACAAGAATCAAACTAGAAGCAAATGAATAAACTTCTAGGAACAACGATTGGCTACTAAAGACCATAAACAAACCAAAACCATTAAAACCCTCTTTTAAACCAAACACCTTGGGCCCGTAGCTCAGTATGGACAGATTGTGTGGTATGTCCCAACACGTTCAAAGCATCGGCCCTCTAAGCCGGGGGTCGAGGGTTCAAATCCCTCCGGGCCCGTTTAAAAGCCCAATTTATTGGGATTAGCCTGCCATCAGCATTAACATTCAAAAAGGTGTTTTAAAGAGGATAAAACTTTGCTATTTCTTAAAAAATTGGGTTTGCCCAACTGATGAGTTGGGCTAATTATGTTATCTAAGATTCGAAGTGCGCCATTGCTGAAAAGGTGCGAATTGGAAGAGAACCAGCTATTCGTATATATGCTCCATGAATATACAATCCAGCGAGACCTTCCGTACCTCTATCACAAGTGAATTTCTGCGCCCAAGTTGAACCAACTACTGGTTTATCAACATCTTCGACGGTTCCAGAATATACGCAAGTTATCTGTCCAGGGGCTGACCCAAGGACTGTGCCAGTGAATGTGGAGAACCCGTGGATTGTCCCTTTGCCAGTCCTAGAATTGAATATCCAAGAAAATTCCCCTTCATGTGTTCCAGCCATGTCTCCAAAGAACTTATAGGTTCCAACATATATTCTCGTTGTGATACCACCTTGATTGGTTACATCCGTACTTGTTAAGACAGCAGATCCCCATGTTCCGCTTACAGATTCTGCTTGTGATGCGCTCGCAGAGCTAGCCATAGATGCTATTCCACTCAGAATTAATGTGGATGCAACTACCGCTACGATAACTAGCCGCATATACTTATTATTTAGATATGGTTTTATTAATTCTATAATTTAGAGCAATATATAATAAAATAGATTGGTATTTTCTACAATAAAATAAGCCATAATCAACTCTATTATGTTGTTATTCGACCGTAATATGGTTATAATTTATTGAAAAGTGCTAATACACCATTATATAGCATTTTAAGCAAATTATATTATTGGAAATGGATTATAACGATTAATCGTATCCAAAATATTTATCAGGAGTAGATAGTTGCTCAATATGGCTCTATTGGCTTTTATATTATTGATTATTCAAATAAATTGAAGCCTTAGCAATGTTTTCTGATTACGACCTGAAACGCTCATCTAAGGTGTCAGCGCCAACCGATCTATCTCGGCCTTCACATATGGATTAGCATGATTAACCCGA
>DATBXD010000063.1:0-6541 GCA_036514475.1 Nitrososphaerales archaeon | reverse complement strand
TAATCCGAGGCAGGTGACTAGTGAACAGATGGACCGATGGGTATATGACTTTGACTCGTGGGATGTGTGTGACCAGTGCTGTAGCAATCTTTTTGACAAAACTGTATTCGCCTACAATAAAGCACTAATATGGTGTCAAAGCGATAAAGAGTTTGTAAAAAGAGCGGGTTTCGTCCTCATGGCGGCGCTAGCGGTGCATGATAAGAAAACCAAGGATGAAGCATTCTTGCCTTTTCTTGAAGCTCTGAAGGTGGGTGCTTATGACGATAGAAACTTTGTCAAGAAGGCAGTCAACTGGGCACTTAGGCAGATAGGGAAACGAAATAATAACCTAAACGAAAAAGCGTTGGAAACAGCTAGAGCAATTAGGGAAATAGACTCGAAGAGCGCAAAATGGATCTCTTCGGACGCCACTAGAGAATTAACAAGCGAATCTGTACAGAAGCGACTCAAAAAGAAGATTTCCAGATAAAACTGGTGGATCAAATCCTGTCTAGGCTTCCAAGTAAACATCTTGACGCAGACTTACGTCATAAGCAATATGTGAGAAGTAATTCGTTGAAGATGTGATGAATTAAGTTAATCTACCAGTGACAGTTGTGAGTATCGTAATTGGATTTTACTTGGCTTGTTGATTTAGTTAGTGGTCTTGGCTATTTAGGCGCTTTCCTTGCAGGGTTCTTAGGGAGCAGCAGCCTGTTCCTAGCGTTTTTCCCATCCTATCTGGTAATACCTATTCTTGCCAAGTTCAATAACTGGGTTGTAATCGGTATATTAGCCGGTTTAGGTGCTGGTGTAGGGCAATTTCTCCACTATTACATAGGCCTAGGTGGCAGACGGCTGATTCCTGAAAAATACACAAAGTCTATGGATAAGTGGGAGCGAAGAATTGAAAAATATGGGTTATTACTTATTATTGTTTTCGCAGCCACTCCACTGACTCCTGACGATGTTCTTTGGATTCCTCTGGGGATGATAAGATACCCCAAAGTGAAGGCTCTGGTAGCAGCTATGATTGGTAAAACAATATTGAATCTAGCGTATGCGTACGCGGGTGCGTACGGAATAGATATGATACTTCATGCATTGTCTTTATGATTAAGAATTTGATTTCAAAGTCTTAGTGAAATCTCGCTCTCTTTCTTTTGGATTCTAGTTTTTATGACTCGACTTTATTGAAAAGAAGGTAGTGATTGACAACTTCACCAATTGGCGAGTGGATACAGTTATAGGTGTGAAGGGTCCACCCTTTCTTCTCACATTCTTCAATTGTTTTCGCAACTTCGTTATGATGACTTACTTTAATGCATACCCATTTCTTCAAGAATAACCCCTCAATATCATGTGTGTTATCTCATTGTGATATTAAAGGATAATGTGGAATCGCTTTCAAGTTTTATATCGATGAAAAGATGTGGATCTAGAGTTTGAGTTTTGTGGCTCCTTACCCATATAATGACTCTGATGTATGTATCAAATTTCTTGTATCACCAGTATCCTAGTGAAGTTATCCAAGTGACTTTGAAGATGGCGCTCATAATAGGTTTGTAGAATGTTTAGTTCTATTCCATTATAATAAAAAACGTGTTTAGTTAACAAAAATGTAGATTTAGATTTCTGCAAACGCTTCGAAGACCTTGTCCGAGCACCAGTCGCGTATTCCTTTCACCACGATTTTCTCTAGTCTATCGCCATAGATCTCTCTCTCGTTTGGGATTTTCTTGAAAGATACGTATTTATCTATCTTTTTTTTGTCTAGATTCTTGACGGCCACGACTAATTCTCCTCTGAGGGTTTGAGTTATTTCAAGTTTTGACCCTTGGAATGGGGTTTCCTTGTTTAGATACTTCTTTGAGACATATTTGGAAATGGATGCGGCTTTATCTCTTCTATCTTCCGTGATTCCCGTTTGAGAAACTAGTTTCCAAAGCTTGCCAAACTCTGATGCTAATTGAATCTTGTAGATGCAAGTGGTTTTGCCTTTTACTTTGGTTATTTTGGTTAGATAATTTGTCATTTACTTCACATCGTATTGATTTGGTTTCAAAGTATAGCCTAAGTAGTGGGCTTGTTCACATAAACTCTGTAAATATTGGATGTGTTCTTTTGGCACTTCGTTTCAATGCCATCTTAATCTTATTAAGAGTTTCTAAACTGTATGAATGTGGAAAATAATTAATTGGGTTAACTAGGTCGAAGAGTAGACCTTAGGCGCAATTGGTAACGGAGCATAACTCTTGCTGGTCTTCTTGCGATTGATCTTTCTCTGTCTGTTTACCCCGCCGACTCCAGAGATTACGCAATCGTGGATGAAGTGGTTTAAGTCAGTAGAAGGTAAAGCTGCAGATATGGGTAATATGCTTGGTCAAGGAATAGGAATAACGAAAAAAGACACGAAGAAACTGCCAATGGGGTTAGACGCGATAACTGGTTATATGGTTTTTAATGCGGAGAATATTAAAGTCAACATCTTCGAGCGCATAGATGCCTGACTTATCTTTAAGAGATCCGATGATCGCGCTGCTGTTAGGCGGCGAACCAATGTCTCCTAGGCGTATGATCCAAGAGTCGCTGCCACCGTTTAGAAAGAACTGCTCGATTGCGTAGCTAGCCTCGCTCATGGGATCGAGGCCGCCAAATTCACGGTTAAAATCTTGCGTATTGAAGATTTGGACTGCTTTGTTCATAGGCCCCTGCTTGAAGTAATCTATGAATGCGGCAACTGACGTCTCAACACCTGTGATAGTGCGCACACCGCTGGGGGACTGCTCAATATCGACACCTGGATAGGTGACTCTAGTCGGCATAGTTTTTACATTCAGTATCCACTATTTATCTCTGCACAAGGCAGAATCTTAGTAAATATGAATCTACGACTCTATAGAATTATTACAATTGTGTAACGCGGGCAGTCTCAACCCAATGCTTTAGCTCTAAGTCAATTGTTAATACTAACTATCTCGAAAAGTTACTTTCTTTAATATAGATTTAGGTTTCTCTTATCTGTCCGCTGGATTTGCTATTCCCCCAATTATCATGTTTCTTGCACTTTATCATGGATATGGGGATGATTTGGCCTGATCAGGTTATGCTCAATATCTTGTGTTATGGAGCGGTCAAGAATTATGAGCGCGTCGTTGGGTCCAATTAGCCCTTCGACACTTTGAGTTCCTTGCGATAGAGATTGGTCTGCTGACATCATTCGCCAAATTGCTCTTAGTCTTTCGGCAAAGTTTTCTTGATGTGGATGTTCACGAATCAATCCTTTTGTCTTTGCCATTGAAACTAGTTGTCTGGTTATTCGTTCTGCTTCGGATATGCGCTCCTGGTCTTTTCTGATGAGATTTGAGACTATGTCATTCGCCTGTCTAATAACGTATGCTGCCGTTGCTTCCCGGATTTTGCGCCCTGTTGCCCGACTCTGAAACTCGATATTTACAGGTATGGCTCCTCTCTCAGATGATATTAGGACGCTTCGCAGCGACGCAACAGTTCCAGCGGCTGGTATTTTATTGCGCTCTAGGATCTTTTCAAGCTCTAATAGCCAACGCTTCGCCTCTGGGATGAAGTTTGTATCTTTATTCTCTTGAAGGTTAATTAGAGATGGGACACGTAGAAGCATATCTGTGATTTCTTCTAGATTTACGATGCGCAACATATCTTATTACTCTACGACTAGCTTATCGTGCTTTCCTCCTTCTGATTCTATTGTTGTCCATTCAAAGGACTCTTCAGTTATCTTCAAATGTAGCTTGGTAACGATCTCGTTTGGGCCAGCTTCACGAATCTCCCCTGTTGTTACGAGCACTTGAAGTCGTGTGGGGGGCTTGCGAAGCTTGATAAACTCAAGTCTTGTGGTTTCTCTAAGTTTTTCTTCGAACTTTTGCTGTCGTTGTTTATCCATTGAGGTTCCAGCTTCAATTATCAGCCTGCTGGCAGTGCTTGACATCTCATCAGCAACTCGATTAACATCTATTGAGATTTCCTTCGGTCTTGATAGAGATATCCATTTCTTGTCAAGGGTTGCTCTTAGTTTAGTGTTGACCTCAGGCTTGAAACTGAGGCCTTCTTCCCGAATCGTAGTGTCAAAAACTCTTTCGAATGTTTTTCTCATAGCTGCAAGAGTAGGTGTCCCTCTAGGTAATTCACCTGCCTGCTCTTCTTCCATTTGTTTTATTACAACTGGAACATCGAGTTCAATACTTGGTAGTCGGAAATGGGGGATTGGCATGTTGCGTAGGAGTGGGTGGGCGGAGTATAGCTCGGCTATTCGTATAGACTCGATGTCACCCTTCATCCTTGCGATTGTGATCTCAGACATAAGATGCCCAAGATAATCGCCAAGGTTGGGCATCAATTATCACTGCCTATTCTAAGAGCTAAGTCAATTAGTTGCTTTAGCTACTTGCTGGCGCAGATGTTATGACGCTCTCAAGAATGCTAAGCATCTTCTCCATTCCAGCTGGCATCTCATCTTGAACTGCCTTCACATGAATAGCTAAGGAGTAGGTTCGGTTGACGCTATTACCTTCCGATGTTGTGCGCTGGTAAGATGTTGACACTTTCAGCTTCGCCGAGCCCCATAGCCATCCAGCTTTTGCCTCAAGCGAGGCGTCAATCTTTAGGCTTGTATCAGTTTTGCGGTATTCAACCGAGTTTATCTTTGCATTAAAGTCAATTGTTGTTTCTTCTATGCGGATGAAGGGAATTGGAAGAATCGTTAGTATTGGCACTTTAAGCTCTTGAATTTCATATACTGCTGCAACAGCATCCTTAGCTAAAACTGGCGGAATCGCGCTTGGATTCGCATCTACAGCTGGTTCATACGGCTTTATCTCCTTTGGATACTTGAATGTAACGTAGATAGGCTCTTCGGTGGAGGTATCGCCTCCCGCCTCCTCCTCTGTCGAGGTCTTCTTGAAACCTACCTCCTTGATGAAATTGACCGTCGACATCGCTGCTTGAGCCTGTGCATTAATGACGGCAACAAGCGGCCCGCCTATCATTGACTCAAAATCTATACTGGATAATTCCTGACCTGGACTTGGCATATATTATAACCAATATTACTTTCATCACCTATTATATATCACTTGCGTATCAAAGTTGCATATAGTAAAATTATCTTCAAATCGAGATCGTAACTTCTCCGATTAGTTGTCCTTCGAGCCATTGGGAAACATCGATCCTGCGGTAAGGATGTAAACATCTGTCAAGGTGGATTCGGCGGTGCTTTGCCTGGGTATCTCCTCTGAAATGGTAGCTTGCTTAGATTGGACCCCCTTTCTCAGATGTTTTTGCATTGAGTTTTCCGTCGAATTTACCTTCTAGAGTTCCGATATCCATTACAGTTCTAGATATTCATCCTCGTATCCTATCACTGTCTAACTTTATCTCTGCAATAGAGCCTGTAAACATTATCGTAAACTTCTCCATTATGTTTCCAGTGACGTCTACGAATACCTTGTCACGAACCCTCGGAACTCTAAATGAAGCGTTTTTTTCACCACCTGATAGTAGTATCTTATACATACCCTTAAATAATATAACAATCGTATCCAAATTTGATTATTATGGATAGAAGAGAAACTATGTCATTTATTTCACCCAAAGATGTGGATGAAGAAACATCAAAAAAAGTACTTAATTTTTTAAACAGCGTAAAGAACCCGCAGGAGATAGCTGATACTGTGGAGTTTGAGGGACGCGACGTTGGTATCAATGTCGCCGAACACATAGCCGCAAAACGTGAGGAGCTTGGAAGTTTCAAATCATTAGATGAAGTTGCGAGCATACAGACAATTGGTCCGAAGAGATTCACAGATATCGTCACTGCGGTGTCAGGTGCGACAAAAGTAGAACCTGAGCGCTTAAACTTCAGCGCACTCCAATTGAAAAATATTAACTATTTTGGCAACATCTCTGGCACGGAATTGAAGCCGGTTCTTGTGAAGAAAATTGATACGAGCTACGAAGATCTGAAGTGCGTTGGTTACAACCCTCAGTTCAAAAGACTAGAAGCTATAGTTCACATAAATCGAGAGTATGGTTACGGCAGCGGTCTCTGCGGTGCAGGCACTGAAGAATATGTCCGGTTCTACGTGGATTGGGACAATAACGGCACCTGGGCAGATCTAGGTGTTGCTAGTTTTACTGCTCACAATATTTCGGGAAAGAAACCTTTAGAGTATGCAGTTACTTTGAAGATTAGTCCGAAGGAGAAGTATTGCAAGATCGAGAATCTGCCTAAGGTGAGGGCGATACTTGAATGGAACCGCGTACCGGATCCTAATACCCCAAACTACATTCCTGTTTGGGGGAATGTTAAGGATGCATATATTCAGATTGGTAAGGCACTAACACTTAGCATAAAGGATATGATTGATGCGAATGTTATTGCTGCAAAGCTTGATGCTGTCAAGCCGTTTGTCGACGTAGATCAGCTGCTTGAAGCAAAGCAAGTTGTGTTAAGCCATGCTCAACTCGCTGAAATCTATAAGGGCAAAGTTGATCCGAGCCGCTTTGCTTTTCCACTTGTTCA
>DATBXD010000062.1:0-9269 GCA_036514475.1 Nitrososphaerales archaeon | reverse complement strand
ATAGACGTGATCGTGGAGAAGACACAAGTTGACAGTTTGCAACCTTAGTCACAAATTCATTAACCGAAATATGCAATACTATGCATTTTTTTCCTAAAGTTGGTGGTTAATTGTTTAAAATTATTAGTCTAATAACATTAGTAGTTATTTCTCCAATGTCCATATTGGTATCGTAATGTTTATGGTGGTGGCCACTTATACTGTTGTCTTCACTTATTTGGAATACTATAAAGAGATGATTAAGACAAAATAACACCCTTTGCTAAAAAAAGGGTACTGATGTTTTATTCGCAACAGGTGCAACCATCTTACTTTCCAAGACTTTAGCCCCTCCTTCGCCTTCTTCTATCCTGTAACCTTTCTCTGTCTCTACAATCTTTGTTTCTGTTATTGTATTATCCATTTTTTCACCTCAGTCATATACATCCAATTTGGGATACTAAATAATTGACTTACAAAATATTTAATTATATTTGACGACCAAAATCAAGGCGCTTTTGAGAGAGAAAATCTAACTCTGAATCAAGCATAATTACACCCCCCTATAGTTCTTATTTCTTTATATTTGATGTGAAGTACTTTAAAATATTTTAACAAAGTGTTAATGAAACTCCACCTTCAATTACATAGGGTAGTTATTTGACTCAGAAAGTATAAGGAATTAAGAGTATGTCTAATTTTTCAAAGAATTGGAAGAAAGATTCATCACCTGGTTTAGCGGAGAAAGTAAAAGAATCCATTTCGCCGCAAGGCCCTTTGGCCCCCAGGCTCAGCCAAGCATCTACACAAATAAAGTCTCAAGTCAACAAAATCGACTCAACGATAAGCAGATTGAAAGAGAAAGACAAGATTATTTTCAATAAAGTTTCTCAGGCGCTTCAGAGGCACGACGCACAAACTGCATCAGCCATGTCAAACGAGCTGACTGAAGTCAGAAAGATGTCGAAGATAGTAAACAATGCAAAGGTTGTCCTTGAGCAGATAGACCTTAGGTTAACAACTGTCCACGAGCTAGGCGACATAGTTTCCTCATTGACACCAGCTGTTGGAGTTATTAGATCTATTAAAACTGACTTAGGAACAGTTATTCCAGGTGCTGAATCCGAGATAGGTGAAATTAACTCCACTTTAAGTGGATTGTTAGTCGATGCAGGGACTCTAGGGGGATTCTCACTTAACTTCGCTGCTGCAAACGAAGACTCTGAGAAAATATTAGCAGAAGCATCAGCAATCGCCGAGCAACGCATGAAAGAGAAATTCCCAGACCTACCCGCCTCAAGATACTCAAGCCAATCCGAGTCATCTAGCCAAGTCTAGACATGAAACTCTCCTCGCTGAAGTGATGAAAAATGGGTAAATTAGCAATAATATTCGGCATCTGGGCAGTTGGCTTCATACTTGGATTCGGAGGATATCTTGCTTCACCATCGATAGGCAAATTCCTTATGGATACTCTGCCGCAAATCTTTGTTAGTGAGGCGCTGGTGGGGGCGTTCATATCAGGTTTAGCTAGCTCTATAATCACGGTGGTTTCAGTGCTCGTCTGGGTTAGAATGTCAAGATCAGCTTAAGGAAATTGTAATTAGATAAATTAACTTCTGGCTGATATTTATTTTCATTCCTAGGGATTTACTTCGCCTATAAATGAAGTAACCGAATGACGGTTGATTCTCTATGGCTAGATCCTTATGGATGTTCAGTTTTATTCCTGAAGCA
The DNA here is from genome assembly GCA_036514475.1 of Nitrososphaerales archaeon. Taxonomy (GTDB): domain Archaea; phylum Thermoproteota; class Nitrososphaeria; order Nitrososphaerales; family JACPRH01; genus DATBXD01. The sequence goes on along the minus strand of DATBXD010000062.1, from coordinate 7,553 downwards.
GTATCCGTTGGGCTCACCAGTAATTTTTATTCCACTCTTTGTTATCATCAACCTTAAAGGAAGCTTAATGGATGTAGGCCTGATCGCTGGGGTCTCAGGCGTAGCGCTAATACCTTCAGTAATGTTCTTCGGCTCCTTAGCGGATAGGTTTTCTAAATGCAAAATATTTATCGCGTTTTCTTTCGCAGGAATGGGCATATCTTTTCTTCTTACAGCTAATGTTGTTGACATAAACGGACTACTTACTGTAAATACTTTGAGAACTATCTTTTATGCTGCAAGCCTCCCAACCAGACAAATACTAATCGTTGAGTCCGAAAGCATGTCTGGTTGGGAGGGCGGAATCGCTAAAATAGAGTTCTTAACAGGTGCAGGTGAATCCATAGGCATCGCGGTATGATCTTTCACAAATGCTGAAATGGGATTCGTCTCACTATTCACGATTTGTGGGGTACTATCACTTGGTTCAGCATTTGCTGTAATGATGATAAAAGAACCTGGTATAATGATTGAGCGAAAGTTGCTGAGTCTTGAGCGTTTCCCAAACACATTAGCTTAAGCGTCAACAATTGTTTCAAATGCCAGCAGATACTCTCGATATAACACTGTTGAAAGAATATCTGAGATATTCAACCCCAGCGTCAAGCTATTCATGATAGGTGTATTCGCCTTCTCATTAGCTGGAAAAGCGTTATTCATCCCTCTTCATGTATACTTTCTCAACATTTATTATGAATCTATGGTGTTCATGCTCTTCTTCGTGAACTCAGTTGCAAATACTTTCAGCTACATATTTGTAAAGCGAGTTTCCAATAATAGTAGACGTATTCTCATAATATCATCAATATCACGTGTATTTCTTGTGCCCCTCCTAGCGATTACGGTTGTTCCAAACTCAGCGTTCGGGTTTATATCAGCGTCCGTTATCCTAATCCTTCTAGGCGTAGTCTGGGCATTCTTCGACGTCTCAAGCAAATGTCTATACTTAGAACTGTCACATATAGGCAGAACCGGATATTACAGCGCGCTAATTGGTGTTAGCTCAGCATTTGGTAGTTTCATCGGATGATACGTCTCGAAGTACTACGGGTTCAACTCTCTTTTCACATTTTGCAGCAGCATATATATTATAGCCTTAGTACTGTTTATAATGCAATTTAACAAATGGTCACATATCTAACCCTGATCGTTTAAGATTAGGCGAAAAAGAATTATGTTTAGAACTGCCTTTTACTAATAAAGGAATTTGGTGGGGTCGGTGGGATTCGAACCCACGGTCACATGGGATCTTGACTACTAGTTCCCAAGCCATGTATCTTAACCAAGCTTGACCACGACCCCTAATATGTCAAAGGCATCGCACCAGAAGTCTACTTATACTTTATCAGATTCATAATTGAATCTGCCTAATTATTTAATTAGGTGGATGTTGCCTATCAGCAAATGCATAGTGACTCAGTAATAGAGGTCAATTCACTTGTGAAGAAATATGGAGATAAGACAGCCGTTAACGATATTTCATTTGAAGTGAAGCATGGAAAGATATTTGCTTTCTGCGGTCCCAACGGCGCTGGAAAAACAACTACGGTTGAAATACTTGAATGCTTGCGCAGTCCCACAAGTGGCAACGCAAAAATATTAGGCTTAGATATTTCACGAAGTAGTGACGTGAGTGAAATAAGGAAGAGAATAGGTGTTTTGCCTCAGGATTTTAATACTTTTGACCTTCTCACCGTCAAAGAAACGTTGGAGTTCTTTAGTAAAATCTATGATCTGCATTTAGCTGTTAAGGAACTGATTAAAATGATAGACATGGAGGAATATATTAATGTGCTCTACAAGAATCTTTCGGGAGGACTAAAGCAGCGAGTCGGAGTCGCTATCGCACTCGCTAACGATCCTGAAGTTGTTTTTCTCGATGAACCTACTACTGGTCTAGACCCAAAAGCTAGACGTGACGTATGGGATGTAATAATTGGTCTTAAGAACAAAGGGAAAACTGTGTTTCTGACTACTCATTACATGGGTGAAGTAGAATCACTTGCAGATAATGTTTCTTTAATTTACGACGGCAAAATAATTGCTGAAGGTACTCCACAACAGATGATCTCAAAATACGGTGGTAATCAAACAATAGTGCTAGGTGGAGGAGGTAATAAAGCCCAGATGATATTAAAGAAAGTGATAGACGATGTAGTAATGGATAAGAATGGAGATGTGCTTGTTAAGATAAATAGTAGAAAAGAGATTTATGATGTTATTAGATCTCTTGAGAGTGAAAATGTTGAGTACGACAGGTTATCTATAAAAGGCGCAACCTTTGACGATGTTTTTCTAAACCTTACCGGGAAGAAGATAGTGGACGGGAAATTACAATGAGAAAAATTGGTCTTATACTGAAAGTCTTCGTTAAACATTGGTACCGGCGTAAATCAACGGTTTTCTGGACAATATTGTTTCCGATAATAATGATATCCCTCTTCGGGTCAATATTTAGCAATAGCGGTTCTTCCATGATGACTTTGTACGTGCAGAACTTTGATGTGGAGAATGGTAAAGTGACTAGATTATCTCAAGCCCTAATAGATTCATTGAACCAAACACATGCATTAGACATACATTATGTTCAACCAAGTCAAAATCTGACAGAAGCGTTGAAGGGTGTTTCCTCTCCTAGAGCGCTTATTATTCAAGAAGGATTCAACAAAGAGCTTCAAGAGGTTTTAGCCAACCAGAGCCGTAATACTCCCAAGATAATTCTTAAACGGGACGCCTCACAATTGATTGACCCTGCTTTAGGACTAATTAACACAGTCATAAGAGAGTTCAGTGTTTACCTTCAAGTTGGAAGTACTAAATCAATAATAACATTACAAGAAGAAGCTGATCAGAAAGGATTCCGATACATCGATTTCTTCTTACCCGGTGTAATAGGTATGAACGTCATGACTACTGGCATCTTTGGAGCAGTTAGCTTGAACACAGAGTACAGATCAAATGGTGTTCTTAAAAAACTATCCACTACTCCCATCTCAAAGTTCGAATGGATTGTAGCAGTCCAGCTCTATCAAATGATAATTTCCTTTATCTCAGTAGCTATTATCATTGGAATTGGATATCTTCCACTAAGTATGTTCTCAGTAAAAACAACATTAAATCTGATGGCAATTATTATGATATTCGGAGGAACATTGGTTTTCTCTGGAATCGGTATGATAATTGCAAAATATGTCAGAGACCCTAGTACAGCTGACGCCGCCGCTAATGCTATAACATTCCCGATGATGTTCCTCAGCGGTACATTTTTCCAGATTGAAATGTACCCTGACTTCTTAAAAAGTGTCTCTCAAATTCTTCCACTAACCTACTTTAACAATGGATTAAGAGCCGCAATGGTTGACAATCAACCCGATATTGCATTTGCAAACACAGCAATATTATTTGCTTTCGCAGTGGCTGCAATTTCAGTAGGAGTGTTACTAACAAACTGGAGAGATAACTAAGTAGAATTATAGTATTCTACATTCAGGGGGTGTTAATTGGAGAGCTTTGGGCTAAGCATTTTTTATATCTCAATAAGACTAGGAGTTACGCGGTTGGGATTGTTTCCTCTGCTCCTCGCCTATAAGAGTTGTGTAACGCTTATATGTTTAGACGGTCAACCGCGTAACTCCTAAAGACTTTGGAAAGCTCGCTTTTCAACATCTCCTCAGACAAATATCCAACCACTTCTCCAACAACTCTTCCACTGTAGAAGAATAGTATTGTCGGAAGACTTAACACACCATATCTTTGGGCTAAATCAGGATACTCCGCAATATTAAGTGCTGAGAAAACATAATTTTCACTATATTCTTTCTCTATCTTGTTTAGAACTGGTAGAAGAACTCGACACCACGGGCACCAAGGAGCCCAGAAGTCTACCAGCGTAAGGTTTGTTGATTTTAGAACAGATGTTTCAAACGTTTCTCCAGTAATATCTAGCATATTTGTCAATCACCGGATTTAATTATTAAATATTTTAACAATTAGTAAAATTCACGTCCAATCTAATCTTTCAAACGAGGGTCGCTCGTATCTAACCATACAGGTTTGCCACTTTCCCTTCTTATTTTGGATAGGTTGACGACGCTTTGAACACGCTGAAAATTCTCCTCATAAACATGATAGCTCTCAGCGGTATCGACATATTGACCTACCTTAACTCCTACTGAATCAGCTATGAACTTCTGAAGATTAGTCAAAGCCCACATATTCATAGGTGCAGCAGCATAAGCATCTCTACTTCTCCAATAAGTATGCATCTCAAGACTATCTTCAATAACTTTACACCAAATTATCTGCAGGCAAGGAGGTCCAATATCAGGGTGCTCGTCAACCCAAGGCATCCAAGTTACAGCTTGAGCTCGATTTGAATACGGGTCCTTTTTCAGTTTCTCAATAATGTAGTGAATCTGATCGATATTAGGCTGATTGCCAGATGGCTTGTAATTGAAAACTCTATCGTGGTAAGTGTAGTCAAATGTTTCACCTATCAAATGATCTTTCCTCCCGTAGATGACATCATCTGAATATTCCTCAAAGTCCTTCACTTTTCCCCATTCAAGATGGAAACGAGGTTCCTTTAGTGGATTTTTTACGACCATTCTCATGGAACATTCCCTTATTCTATCCTTCCTCTCACCAAACTTGTAAGATTCCTTAAACGAATTACATCCTTCAATCCAAAGATTCTCTAAGCTCTTCTCCCAAACTTCTGGAATAACCTCACCAATAACTAGAAATTGAGGAGAACTACCCAAAGAACTCACTTTAAAATAATACAGGTATCTAGACCAAAGAATATCTATTTCTTATCGACATCTTTTTTCTTATTCTCAGAATCTATTTTACCTGTAATCATTCTCTTGAATGTCTTCCTATTCGACGATACGACTACGCTAAAGTAAAAATGACCGATCATAAGACCCACGAATAAGAATGTAAACAAATCATGTAAATACCTGCTATTGACGATGTATAGCCACTCTTCATACTCTCCCAACCCGATGCTTCTAACGAATACTAAGAAAGGGCTCCAAATAGTCAAGCCTGTCACTCCTAATAATAACAGGGTTAAAATAAGTCCCCAATGCAGGACCTTCTGCAATGGATGGAGTTTCACAAGTATTGGATAATCTTTAGTTAATCCAAAGAAGTTTCGAGTAATGGTGAAGAAATTAGATAAGTCATTCCTAGTTAAGAAAAATTCCTTTAGCTTTCCCAACCCGACTGTATCATAAATAATGTGAACAATTGACAAACCTATTAATAGAATCGCGAAATACCAATGGAACCCGAAAAGACTTCTCAAACCAATAGATGACAACCACGGATAAATAGAGTAGAAATAATCTAATTTGAAAAGAATTACCCCTGTCAGGAATAATGCCGCAAGGAAAGTTAGAAAAAGCCAGTGAATAAGGATCTGAATAATGTCATATCGTCTTTCTGTCTCAATAACATTCTGATGAATAATTTTTCTCTTGAATACCTTTTCTTTTATAAGATGCAATAAGCAGCCTATTATTGCGGCCGCGATTAATAATAAAGCTAAAGAATCATCAATTCTAAACGGGACTACTAAGACATTTTGAAGTATTTGCACCATATACTTTAGTATAGTATTATTTTATTAAAATAGTTGCCGCTCTATTTCATAATTTATTATTTATTACATTAAGTTAAAATTTAACTTCAACTCAATGTATGGTGTAAGCTAAATGATAAGAATGCGTACACGTATCATAGTGAGTTCAATAGTTATCTCCATTAGCTTAGTTATTCTTCTACTCTTATTTTCAGCATCACTTTCTGTCAGCGGAGTTGTATATGTCGAAGATTCAAAGGCATGTTCTAGTTGTCACTATGAATCTCCTTACTTTGAGGGATGGAGCAATTCGTTGCACGGAAAGGTTAATGTTACTACTGGTTCAGTGGGTGCTACTTGCTTAGATTGCCACAAGTCAACACCTGTGCCCGAAGAAACTTGTCTCTCATGTCATGAAAATTATGAGCAATCAAACAAGACGCAATATCGCTGGGATTGGGTTAATTTCATTGTAAGAATAGACGCCCACGCTAAATCTTCCCACATAGGTCACGTTGAATGTAAAACTTGCCATATTGAACATGAATTTAGAATTGGGACCCCAGCTATGGCGACAAAGACTATTTGTCGTCTATGTCATAACCCGTATGAAGGTCCAAAACCTGCTGTAAGATAGTCTAACCTTGTTTCTAATACTATTTGGTAGATTTGCAGCGATGGCAAATCATAAAACGATACTTCTGACCAAAATCAATATTATTACATATTATTCTCCCAAATCATCATAGGAGCATCTTAAGGTAACAAAGTATATAGAGAAACAAAGACTAAATAATTACTCTAATCAAAAGATAATCAATGCCGATATCACGTCGGAGACTATTGTATCTAGCTGCAGCTATTGGAGGCACAGCCATGACCGCAGGAATAGCTAGTAATTTTCTTCAAGTTAAGAAACAAAATATTGAAAGTGAAGGCAATATTGTAAATAACAATGTTAACAACTCCATCCCATTCAGCGAAAAACCTTATTCAAGAAATGTTTACACTCAAAATGGGAAGAGTCTAGTTAGCATTGTTCTTGGAACTAATTTAGCGGAAGATATTCCAGGAATGGTTAGAACTAGCATTGGCATTCTAGGCGGAATAGAAAAAATAGATGTGAAGGGAAAAAACATTATTGTTAAACCAAATACTAACAGCAATAGGCCTACCCCTGCGTCAACAAATCCAATCGTTGTTGGAACAGTTGTTAAAATGTTGGTTGAAGCTGGAGCAGCTAATGTAAAAGTCGGTGATTGCTCTAACATAAACAATAGAACAAGAGATGTGATGAGAGATCAAGGCATTCAAGAAGCTGTTGAAGACGCTGGAGGCGAAGTTATCTTTTTAGATGAGATGGAGTATGTTACAGTAAAGATACCATGGGGTCGACAGTTGACAGAGACCCGAATATCAAAACCAGTTTATGAATCTGAACGTCTGATAGACATCCCGGTGATAAAAAGCCATAATGTTACAAGTTTCAGTATGAGTATGAAGAATTTCATTGGTGTCATCCACAAGGAGAGCCGTCTAGACCCCACGTGGAAACCAAGCAAAATCGTTTTCCACTCTTCTGAAAATCCCTCAGAAGCAGTAGCCGAGTTAAACCTATTGGTAAAACCTGATTTAATTGTTATGGATGGGACTAAGAGCTTAGTTTCATATGGTGAAGAAGATGACTCAGGCGAAGTTAGAGAGACTAACATGATCGTATCAAGCGGAGATAGAATCGCTAATGATATCGTGGGATTAAGTATTATTAAGAGCTACGGTTTATGGCCTCCAATACGCGATAAAACTGTTTGGAGTCAAGACCAAATAAAACGCGCTTTAGAGCTAGACTTAGGACGCGATAAAAATAACATTAAGATTGTAAGTAAATCATTAGTAGGACAAGAAAAGCTTGATCAGATTCTAA
>DATBXD010000061.1:0-11789 GCA_036514475.1 Nitrososphaerales archaeon | reverse complement strand
GGGATTATTCACCTCAGATGTATCATTCCAAATGTGGAATTTCGACTACGTAGATGATTCTTGTGTCCCCTCAGAATTTATCTCGGAACGTTTGTTCGAAGATGTTCCTGGAACTTGGCGTGCGATCGCGACAACGACGACGCCGGAGTTTGACATTCAATTCTCAAATAAGCAGGAGATTATCCACGGATTGATGACAACCCGGATGCCAGATAAAAATCCAGTAACCATTGAGGGTCTTAACGGGTATCTCGTTATCGACAACAAAGCGTGGATCGCAGGCTCTCCAACGGGATTCTTTGATGTAACCCTTACTCCCATTATTCCCGAGTAGTGTCACGAAAAGAATATGGTTGCAAGATCCTCACCGCGAAATCATTGAGGGTCTCAATCATCAAGTTGACAAGCAAACCAAGAGCTACGCCAGCGGTTACCGCTATACTAGCTGCTATCAGATATTCTCTTAGGGCTTTTACCTGTTGCATACAATGAAATAGTGAGGATTCTCATATTGAAAATAGTCTTTGGAACTTCTATTCTGTTCTGTGAACAGTATCTTTTGACTTACAGAAATATCAGGAGCGAGAGGCGCGGAATTTGTTTTCAAAAACTCATTTTGCCGGTTGTAGACAAAAGAAAAAATATCCATCGAAAAACCCGATTAAGTCACAAGTTATTCGGTAGCGATAAATACAGTTTGCGTTGGCGCGTTTATATTATTGGTTGTGATTTGATAGGTATTGAAGCGTAAAGCGATTTTGGGCATTACTGGGTCACCAGGTACCGGTAAGAAGTCCGTTGGGATGCTCTTAGCAGGGCTGCTCAACTTCAAGTTTTTGGATCTGAACAATTTTGCTAAGGAATCAAGTCTTATTCAAAAAGATGGATATGTTGATACAAATAGATTGAGAAAGCAGGTTCTAAAGAATATTAAGGGTGGAGGCGTAGTTGTGGCGGGTCATCTCCTCCCAAATGTCTTATCTAAAGGAGAAGTTGATTTCGTAGCTGTTCTCCGGTGTTCTCCAAAAGAGCTTGAGAAGAGATACTTGGCGCGAGGTTACTCTGAGTCTAAAATTAAGAGTAATGTGTCTGCTGAAATACTTGACATATGTCTAGCCGACGCAATTAGAAGTTTCGGTGGTGACGTCGTTGCTGAATTTGATACATCTCTACGTGATACTCCTAAAGTAGCCGAGGATGTTGTCGCAGCTTTCACAAACCCCCAAAGTGGATCTGTTGGTAAAGTTAGATGGCTCTCAGGACGCAATGCTAAGACTCTGATAAAGCTGTATCTTAGTTGAATGGAAAAGCATAAGGACTTTGCTAAGGAGCCTACAAGTCGAATTCACATGTGCCCAACGATGAACGAATCCAATACCACTGTCGCGAAAGGCGCCACCTCAATATATCTCTCAAACGTGGTTATGCTAGGCCTCAACACCGTTTACTTTGTAATAATTGCAAATATTCTTCCAACAAGCGATATCGGCATTCTAGCAGGTATGCAGCTGATATTATTCGGAGCCGCGACACTGTCAAACATGTCTCTTCCCCAAGCTATCACGTCCAATGTAATGCTCCCACAGGCAGTCGTGAAATTCATACCCGAGTTTCTAAGCCGTGGCGAAAAGGGGAAGGCTGCTCAAAGTTTTCTAAAGATCCTCATCATCGCTTTTTCAATAGCGCTATTACTGTCCGCTTCGTTATTCATATTCGCAAACCCTGTTTCCCAGCTGCTTTTTAGAGGAGAAGCAGAGATCTTTTGGATTCAACTGCTCGCCATCGATACTTTCGTATTCTCATTAAATCAGGTGTTCTTCGGGGGGTTAGTAGGCCTCGGACGCATCCCAAAAGCAAGTTTGTTTCTCATTATTTCGTTTGCAATTAGATTCTTCTTAGCAGCACTACTTGTAATCAATGGATTTGGCATAGCGGGTGTGTTGATGGCGTTTACATTAGGTGACGCGGTCTTTCTTATCCTATCTTCAACATTATGTATGCGCTCGCTATGGGTTCATCCTGTACATGTACCAACAAGATCATTACTTAGCTACTCTATCCCGCTGCTGGTTTCTTCAATGATTATCTTTGGCGTTTCGCAGTGGGATAAATTATTCGCTTTTTTTCAGCTTGGATTTAGCGACCTTGGAGTTTACAACATCGCCGTTATCGCTTCAACGATAGGAGCGTTCGCACCAAGTGCAATAACAACAGCACTCGTCCCAAGCCTTTCGTCTCTAGATGCGAAGAATAGCCTTGAAGACTTTAGGAAACTTGCTCGAGACTACACGCGATACGTTTGCTTAATCGCTTCCCCGATGTCATTTGGCATTGCGTCTCTCTCAGCCGGTTTAGTCCAAATATTTGGTGAACAATACTTATCTGCCGCCATCCCAGCTACAATAATGTCTATAGCAACAGGGTTAACTGCTGTGACCGCCGTTTACAACAGCGAGCTTCTAGCCACCCGTAGGACGAAGACAATAATGTTCATCAACCTAGGCGGACTAGCAGTACTTGCCCTCGGCCTTATCACACTAACACCGCTACTAGCCTTCTTAGGAGTCGCCCTAAGCAGGGCCATCATGACCCTTTCAATAGCACTCCTTCTAGTATTAACTGCTCGTAAATCAAATCTATTTACCATCGACGCAAGAGCTTTCAGAGACTCAATCACAGCATCATCGATAATGGGCGTGATACTGTTCGTAGCGATATCAATGATAGAAGTTGGTCGGAAACAGGTTCTGTCACTAGCGATACTTATGCCTATAGGCATAGTTATCTATTTTGTAGTTCTTAGAATGCTAAGAACTTTCAATAGCAGCGACATCGAGTTCATAAGGCAACTAACCCCTAGGCGTTTTGACTGGATTATACGTATCATCGCTAAAGTTGTCGGAGTTAAGTAAAACGGTAACGTGTTTACTCTACTGATATTTTTATTTTGACTCCGTCTAGATCAGCTTCTGTCCACGTGATGTTTTGACTAGGCTGTTCTAAAATCACAATTTCATTAACTCTCACTAAGTAAGATAATTCTTCTACTCTGGTTTTAATGCTTTCACGCCACTCTGTGTCTAGACCTGTAATGTAAGCTGCTTGCAAAACATCTGTCGGGTTGTAGCCTCGCTCTTTTCGCAAAGCTTGAAGCCTACGCGCAAGGTCTCTAACGTTTCCCTCAGAAACCAGTTGAGGGTCTCGCTCAGTCTTGATCGCGACGACTATGTTACCCTTCTCTGAAACAACGTGCTTCTCATCAGTTGACACATGTTCTATTGTTATCTCTTCGCTTGATAACTGCTCTTCTCCTTCTCTTAGCTTAATCGTTAGGCACCCTTTGGCGCTAAGCTCATAATAGATCTCTTTAGGATCTGCTTTAGATAATTGTTTAGCAACATCTGGCATCTTCTCCTTAAACCGGTTTCCAAGAAGGTCGAATCGAGCCTTAACTTTCAACCCGACTGGTGTGCTTTCTAAACTTGAGCTAATATGAACCTCTTTAACATTTGCCTGATCTTTAATCAATTCCACATGCTTCTCGATTAGTTTTGGGTTAGCCAGAATTACATGTGCGAGGCGTAGAGGCCATCTTCTCTTCATCTTTGCCTTCATCCTAGCTGAGTTAATCGCAGATATTACTTTCAGTGTTTTCTCCATCTCCTCCTCCAGGTCCTTGTTCACCAGCGAGTGCTCAACGACTGGCCACTGCTCTACAAGTATCGTCTTCTCCTTGCAATAGCTCTGCTGGTAGAGATGTTCGGTTAGATACGGGGCATAGGGATGCATGAGAATATCCACTGTTTTTAGAACGTGGGAAAGAGATGCGTATATCGCGAGTCTTCGACTTAATGTTTCTGGCCTGTCATCCCAAATTTCCTTTCTAGTTATCGGGACGTAGGTTTGACTCAAATCATCAATTAGAAACTTCTCTAACGCTCTAACCGAATCTTGGAATCGACAAACTTCATTTGCATTAGTGACTGTTTCAACAACTCCTTGAAGCCTTGATAGAACCCATTTCTCTTGGGTCTTAAGCAGATCTTTCTCTTCAGCAAAACCAGTAGTGTGCTTATCTTGATCGAAAGAGTCGTATTTGCTGTTCTGAATCAAGTATATGTGTAGATAATACAGTGTGCTAAGGACCTGATAAGGTCTGGCCTTCATCTCGCTGAAGCTAAAGTTTAGGCTCTCAATTGGGCTCGACTTCCAAACCATGTAGAATCTAATCACGTCTACTGGATTTAACTTCAAAGTAGCTATACCTTCCACCATGTTCCCCAAACTCTTGCTCATCTTATTGCCCTTCTCATCTAGAATGTGCCCTTGGAACAAGAAAGCCTTGTACGGCGCAATAGGTTTCCCTGTTAAGATGACGTTTTCAATAAGCAGCGTGTAAGCCCAGCCTCTTGTCTGATCTATTCCCTCTGTGAGGAAGACAACTGGGACAATGCTCTGATACTCCTCATCAGTAAAGGAAGCGTAGGGAGCAGCTCCACTGTTATGCCATGTGTCTAGAACAAAAGGCTCTCTTGAGGATTCTCCTCCACATTTACCACACTTTATCTTAATTCGATCAATCCATGGCCTGTGAAGCTCAAAGTCAGGTCCGTCTGGAAGACTCAACGCATTATCGACAATTTCTCTTCTACTAAAAAGCCCTGTCTTTTCCTCGCATTTTGAACAAAACCATATCGGGAGAGGTGTACCCCAAATCCGCTCTCTTGATATGCACCATGGTATCTTCTCTTTAATCAACTCGAGAAATCTGTTCCGCGGCGGTTCGAAGAAGTACTCAACCTTCTCAGCGGCTTTAATAGCTTGATCTCCGAGTTTTTCAACCCAGTAAAAATATTCTCTTCTAGCTATCCATAGAAGCTTATGGTGTGACCTCCAGCAAGTCGGGTACTCATGCTTTATCTTACCTATTTTTATAAGAGATCCTTCAATCCTGAGCATCTCAACAACCTTATCGTCAGCGTCGCGGACAAACATTCCTTGAAAAGCCCCTGATTCAGATGTAAACTTCGCCTGATCATCTATTGGGTTAAACACAGGGACGCCCCTTCGTTTAGCGATTGCAAAATCCTCTTCTCCGTTTGCCGGTGAGAGATGAACTAAACCCGAGCCTGTGGTAACGTCCACAAACTCCTCAGCCACGATTTTATGCACGTTATTGTTCATGTGAAGATCTTCTTGAGCTGGAACATGCTTAGAAATTGGATACTCATATCTTAACCCTTCAAGTTCAAATCCGCGCTGGCTGCCTAGAACTTTGTAGTTATCAATAGAAAGATCCTTCATAAGAGCATCAAGTCTTGTCGCAGCAACTATCCATTTTTCAGAGTTAACTGAAACAGTTAGGTACTCCTCGTCAGGCTTGACCCCAACCATCTCATCGGTTACAACCGTGAAAGGTATCGTAGTCCACAAGACGATGTGGCGATCATCACCGATTACCCTGACCTTATAGTAAAGCGATGGGTCAGTAACTGTTTCGTAGCCTTGCCCCACCTCAGCATGGCTCAAAGAGCATTGGCAGCTAGGGCAGTAAGGGACAACTCTAAACCCCTCGCCTAAAAGACCTATCTTCCAAGCCTTCTCAAGATACTTCCACTCTCTCTCAATATATTGATCTCTAAATGTCCAATATGCTTTCTCATAATCCATAGACATTCCAAGAAGCTCATCTGATTCTATCCATTTCTGATTGTATTTAGAAATCAGGTTCTTGCAGGCTTCAACGATCTTCTCCTCCCCAACTCTTAACAGGTTCTCAGCTTTGCTCCCAGTCAATCCAAGCTCCTTCTCAGCTTGAAGCTCAACAGGCAAGCCCTGAGTATCCCAGCCTGCCCTGAACACAATATTTACACCTCTCAAAGTGTTGAAGCGATACCAAACGTCTTTTAGTATTCGTCCTCTAATGTGACCAATATGCGGGTCCCCGTTCATAGTTGGGGGCCCTTCAACGTATCCGACAGGTTTTTCACTGGAAAGCTTATCTTCCACAATCTTTCTAACATCTATTCTCTTCCAGAATTGTCGAATCTCATCTTCGACTTCCTTAGGGTGGAAACTCGGGTTGAGCATCTAAATCAATTCTTTTCTAAGATATATTGAAACTAAATTGAAGAGCAAAGATCAGTCCAATCATCTTCTTCGCCAGCATTTCATAATGAATAAAAACCTATCCTAATATATTATTTCAACGATTAATTGATTTCACAGGTTCATCATTATATTCCTTTGATAAGTCTTCTTGCGAATCTTTCAGGTAATCCAGCTCTAATTATCTTGTCTGAAGCAGCCCGGTTATTATACTCCACGAGCCGATGCTCAATTCGTAAATCATTCAACTCAATAGTTAAGATGACGTAGCATGCTTCTGGATTACCTGATCTAGGTTGGCCTACAGATCCAGGGTTTAGCACGGTTCCTTTACCGTTTGTCCACTTGTAGGGAATATGAGTGTGGCCAAGAGCAATCACATCAACTTCTAGACTCTTTAGAAACAACCCTAATTTGTATTCATGTGTTTCAGGGTGGACGTACTCATGCAGAGGGTCAGATGGACTTCCGTGAGCCATAAATATTTTGAACCCATCTACTGTTATAGACGCTGTTCTTGGCAGCTTGATCAAATATTTTTTCTCAGACTCATCTAATTGACTAGCTGTCCACTTTAAAGCATCAGCCGCATCACGGTTGAACCAACCTGAGTCGCCAGCCAACGTGTAGTAATCATGGTTTCCCATAACTACTGTAACCTCTTTTTCTCGCATCCAATTCATAACCTCTTTAGGATTCGCTCCGTACCCCACAATGTCTCCTAAGCAATATATTGGGACATTGGGAATATCTTTAGAAACCGCCAAAAGCGCCTCCAAATTTGAATGAATATCTGAAATAATAGCGATTGAACTCGTCATTACTGTCTATTAGCGAAAGAATATCCACCATAAAAGGAATCGACCTAATATATTTTCCTTATTAGTTGATTTTGTTTCACTATGTTTCTTATCGCTTAGATTCCAACCGTATTACACAAGGTGTAAGATTTAATGTCGAACTTCACTAAAAACTGGAACAAGCCACAACAGGGTGGCTTCGGCGATAGAGTAAAAGACGCAGTTAGAAGTACAGGTCCTTTGAAACCTAGACTGGAACTAGCAGTCAGACAAATTCAGACCCAAGTATCACGGCTCGACTCAGCTTCCTCAAAACTAAAAGACAGAGATCAAAGCATATTCACAAGAGTAGTTGCCTCCATACAGAAACACGATATGGCACATGCATCGGTCTTCGCGAACGAACTCGCTGAGATTCGAAAGATGAACAAAATGGTAACATCTGCAAAGCTAGCCTTAGAACAGATCGTTATGAGGCTCAGCACTGTACAGGAATTAGGCGACATAGTAGTAACACTAACGCCAGCAATGTCAGTAATCAAGAGCGTCAAGGCAGGATTAACAAGCGTACTCCCAGAGGCTGAAGGCGAAATCGGAGAGATCAGTGGGTTGCTTAGCGGTATCCTCGTGGATGCCGGACAACTCGGAGGCTCAACCTTGAACTTTGAAGCAGCCAACGAAGAGGCTGAGAAGGTTCTAGCAGAAGCTTCAGCAGTTGCTGAGCAAAGAATGAAGGAGAAATTCCCAGATCTACCAGCCACCGAAGGATCGTACTCAACTTCCGTAGCTTAAACTCAGACCCGAAAAGCAATATGGTAATGTGACAGTTACTATCCCCCGGTGATGGTTCAATGAACCTCTTCCGGCTGCATAGTAGCTGCTCACACCCCCTATTTTTCAAGGATCGCAAATTTGTTACGTTGAATCAGAGATGTTGTTTAGACAGTATCGGTGAATATAATTGAGTCTCATTAAATGGTTTTTTAGAGAAGAAAATCTCAAGAGTAAGATTATTTCTGCATCAAAGACGATTGGAAAGCGTAAATTTGAAATTTCAAACCTACGTTTGAGACTCGAGAATAGGCGACAGTCGCTTTTTGAGCAGGTCGTCCGTGCCATCGAGAGAAAAGAGACTGACAAAGCATCAGTTTACGCTTCAGAGCTATGTGAAATTAAAAAGGTTTTACGTGTAGTATCGGTTAGCGAGTTATCTTTAATTCAGATGATTCTAAGGCTTGAAAGTATTCACGATGTTGGCGACGTGTCAGTCTACATGGATGAAGCTTTCAAAGTCATGAAAAGCATCAGTCCTAAGATATCAGGCGTGATGCCTGCCCTTGAACATGCTACGGATGACGTGAAGAGCATGTTATCCGAAACACTTGTAGATCTTGGGAATCTTTCACCATCTATCTCTATCGATATTAAGAGCGATAACGGGTCTGAAATAATTGAGAAAGCTAAGCTTTATGCGGATCAGAGAGCGCAGGAGTTGAAGAGCGATATTCCAGCATCAATAACGTCCGCAGAAGGTGAAACTATGGTGGAGAAAACCAAGAAGATAGCTTTGCTTGCTACAGGTGAAAGTAGTTTTGAAGAACCGTTTAAACCAACTATATTCCTTAAAAGCGAAAAAAATGAAGGTAATGCAGTTGAGGAAAAAGTGTATAGCTATGTGACAAGTAAGAATGGTTGTTTGAATATTTTGGAAGCGTCAGTTTCTTTGAATATGCCTACTGAGAATGTTGAAAAAGCAGTTATTAAGATGGTCTCAGATGGTAAGTTAAAGTTAGGGAATTAGAAATGGTGAGAACACACGTCAGCCGCTAAAGAGCTTGAAGACGCAGCTAGTAAATACGCTTCTGAAGCCATAAGGCTTGATTCTCAGGGGGCGAGAGGCATGGCTATTCAGAGTTACCAGCGGGCTATTGCTACTTTGATAAAGCTTTCACAGCTCTATCCAAATTATGAGCTGAATAAGCTGTACTTAGGTAGGGCAAACGCGTACCAAGAGCGTATCAGTGCGCTTACATCAGCACACGGTTACAGCATAATGGAGTCACATGGGGATAATGAACCTGAAGTTATCGGTGGTTCATCATCAAAATCTCCACAGGTTGTCCAGGCTCTAAAGGCTTCATATGAAGAACTGATAATAAAAGAGAAGCCGAATGTGAGTTGGAGTGACGTAATAGGCGTTGGTGATGCTAAGAGAGCGTTGAGGGAATCAATAATCTTCCCAGTCCAGCGACCCGATCTCTTCCCATTAGGTTGGCCCAGGGGGATTCTAATGTACGGCCCTCCTGGATGTGGTAAAACAATGCTCGCAGCAGCCACAGCGTCTGAGATCGAGGGATACTTCATGACAGTCGACGCAGCGTCGATAATGTCAAAATGGCTCGGCGAGGCTGAAAAGAACGTTGCAAAGCTTTTCAACTCCGCTAGAGATATGTTGAAGAACGGTGCTTCCTCAGTTATAATATTCATAGATGAGCTTGACTCTCTGCTCGGCTCCAGGGCGCAAGAGGTTGGCGGGGAGGTTCGCGTTCGAAATCAGTTTCTGAAGGAGATGGACGGGATAAACGACAAGGGTAAGGATATTCATCTGTACATAGTGGGTGCTACTAACAAGCCTTGGGCTCTGGACTGGCCTTTTCTTAGGCGTTTTCAGAGAAGAATCTATGTGGATCTACCTGATAAAGAAGCTCGAATCGCCATGCTTAGAGAATACACTGCGCCCCTTAGGCTAGATCCCAACGTTAAGCTGGAGGACTTGGCTGGAATTATTGAAGGATATGCAGGGAGTGATGTGAAAGACATCTGTCAATCAGTCCAGATAAAAGTTGTGACAGAACTTTTTGACTCCGGAAGCGCGTCGGATAAGACAGCTCTTCCAAGGGCCATAACTATAGACGATTTCATAGAAATTCTAAAGCGAAGGCGGCCAAGCGTCTCAGCAGAGATGGTAAAGGCGTACGTGTCATGGTCTGAGAACTTCAAAGCTCTGTAAGGCTTTACCTATGAGCGGTTTTCACAGGAATTCTTATTCTATTAAATATACCTTCAGGTAATGCTAATAATGAGTGACTTGAGCAAGATAGTTGGCATTATACTCATAGCATATGGGCTGGTCATTGCTTCATCTTTACTTATGTTATTTCCTGAAAACTCAATTCTTGTTTTTATTCAACAATATGCGGTGTTTTTTTGGTTCGATTCTACTCTCTCAGCAGTTATTGGAGTCTATCTTATACTGATTCGTAAGTCTGGCAAATCTAAGAAACCCTAATTGCTTCCCTTACTAAAATAAATGCAAATCTACGTAAGGTAAAAATCTAAGCATACCTTAAGGCGTCAGTCTGAATTGATCTCTAGGAAATAGAACAGTCTCACGAATATTATTCATTCCCGTTAATACCATTATGAATCTGTCGAGACCAAAACCCCATCCAGCATGAGGCGGCATACCCCACGTGAAAGATTTCAAATGAGACTCAAAAGTTCTGGGATCGAGGCCTGATTCAACCAGCCGAGCTTCTAGCTCTTTACCATTTGATACGCGTTCTCCTCCTGATGCGAGCTCGAGATACCCGTACTGGAGGTCAAATGATAATGCTGTTTCCCCGTCAGGTGTTCTAGAGATGTAGAATGGTTTTATTTTGGCTGGCCAGTCAACAAGCCAGTAGTAATCAGGGTGGAGATTGCCAAGTGTTCTCAATGCGTGGTCAGGTAGGTCTTCTCCATTCTTGATATCGAGCCCCTCTCTGTTCAACTCCTCTATTGCTTGAGTATACTTTACGATTGGAAATGGTGTCTCAGGTACTTTTAGATTATGCCCAAGCGTTTTCAGATCTTGCGGGCAGTTGCTGATTACGTTTTTAACGGCATTTTCAATCATGTTTTCAGCCATTTTCATCACATCTTTTTTCTCTGCGAAAGCTACTTCGATATCTACACTTACAAACTCGTTCAGGTGTCTTGTCGTATGAGATTTCTCCGCCCTGTAGTAGTTTGCTATCTCAAACACTCTGTCAAGAGACATTGTTAGCTGCTCCTTGTAAAGCTGTGGGCTTTGGGCGAGAAACGCTTTCTTTTCAAAGTATTCAAACGGAAACAGGTTTGCACCCCACTCGGCCGCTTGGCCTATTATCTTTGATGTATTCACCTCTATGCATCCAAGGTCTGATAATGTTTTTCGTATTGATTGTAAAACGATGTGTCGAATCTTGAAGATCGCCATGATTTTTGGGCTTCTAATGTCCAGAGCTCTTGAATCTAATCTTGAATCAATTGATGATTCAACTCTTCCAGTAGGGTCCAGAGGAAGAGGGTGAACCGCTTCGGAGAATATCTGCATTTCGATAGCCTGAATCTCAACCGGTATGTCTTTGCTTCTGCTCTCTTTCAAAATGCCTTTCACGGCAACAATACTTTGACGCTGAGCATTCTTGGCCATTTCAAAGAGTTCGTTAGACATATTCTTCTTGTTGAATACGGCTTGTGACGCTCCGTTTCTATCCAGTATGGTCATGAAGAGAAGTGAACCTAGCGGTCTAATGTCTTCAATCCATCCCGCAACAGTTACGGTTTCACCTATGTTTTCTTTATTAATCTGATTTGCGTAGTGAGATCTCTTTAGAGTATTTACCTTGGGTTTATTTTCAGACACAAGTCAAGTGTTACGTTGAGGATACTTTTTAATCGTTTCTAGCTTTAATTCGGTGAAAAGTCTAGTTTCTTTTGGTTATCGTCTTTCGAACTCAACTAGCAGCTCAATGCCTCTAACGGCTTTTACGACCGCGATTATTTGCTCAATGTTGAGTGGCAACCTTTCAGTTCTTCTCCCAGGAATTATTACTTTGGTGAGTTTGCTTCCATCAC
>DATBXD010000060.1:0-5692 GCA_036514475.1 Nitrososphaerales archaeon | reverse complement strand
CACACCGTATGGTGAAGCATTCAAACGCGCTGCTGAAAGCCTTGGCTACCATCCGTATCCGCAACCCAGTGCTCTCATCTCAACATCTTATACAAATCAATATGGTATTCGTAGAAATGGATGTCTTTACTGTGGCTGGTGCTCAGGGCGATGCAACTATCCTTGCGAAGTCGGTGCGAAAGGCAGCTCCCACGTTACCACCATCCCTGCTGCAATGGAATCTGGGAATTTTGATCTTCGAACACATAGCTACGTATACAGGATAGACTTGGATTCATCAGGGAAGAAGGCGACAGGTGTAAGATACTACGATGCTCAGGGAAACATAAACGTCCAACCGGCTAAGGTAGTGTTCAACGGAATATGGGGCTTCAACCTTGTGCGGCTGATGCTTCTATCAGGAATAGGTAGGCCATACGATCTTGATACGACCAATGGTTCTCTGGGAAGGGCGCCAACATTAGGTGATGGGCCAGCCGTCACAAACGCTACAGGTACACTCAACATGGGTGCAAATACCTATAGCTCTGGAAACCAAGCTGGTGGAGGCTTCGTTATGCTTGATTTATCTGATAATAACTTCGATCACAAAGGGCAGAACTTTATCGGTGGCTCAGCAGTCTCCTATGGGAACTACCTTGGCGCAGGACCGAATATGGTGACAGCCTTCAACGCCGGCAAGACCACTTGGGGCAGCGCCTGGAAGAAAAGCATCAAGGATATGAAGCTCCCAACCAAACTCCCTATCACATTCGCCCCCTCAGGACCAGAAATTCCCACCAAGGACCAATCCATCAGTCTTGACCCGCACTACAATGATATCTACGGAGATCCCTTAGCGAGAATTACGATCAACTGGGGTGCGAACAGATGGCGCGCAGCCGAGTACTTGGCACCTAAGGCGCAGGAGATCCTTACTAAGATGGGCTGCACCGACGTAAAGGTGAACAAGGTTCCTGAACTCTCAGGCAACGTAGACTTCTGGGCTGCACACATCAGAAACGGTGCCAGAACAGGTTCAAAACCAGCAACATCAGTCTTCAACAAATGGATGCAATGCTGGGACACTGAAAACCTGTTTGCAGCAGGAGAAATCTGCTACCCCTTCGGAGACAATATATCACCCGGCACCCACCCAGCAGGCGCCATGGCCTATCTCGCCGCTGATGGCATAAAGAAATACCTCCAGAGCCAGGGGTCACTAGTCTAGTCGTGATTATACAATTATATTAGCTCTTCATAGCCTTTTCTTACCGAGATGAGAATTTGAGTAGTGCAATTATTTCACCGAGATTTGATTGGGTTGAGTGCAGAGACGCTTGGAAGGCGAATCTGCACCTAGTCTCTCTTGTCGCGTCAAAGACAATAAGCACATTAGGCCCTAAAGGTGGATACAAAATGATTACCTACAATCGTGGGCCTGAGCAGGTGGTGAAAGTCACTAAAGACGTTGTTGCAATAGTAGAAGAACTCGGGGTTCATTATCCAGCGATTAAGACTATTGCTGAAGCAGCTAAAATCCATAGAGAAGAAGTGGGAGATGGTGTGGCAACATTCGTCATACTCTACTCTCAACTTTTGCAGAACGCTGAAGGAATGCTTTCAAAAGGAGTGCACCCCATAGTAATTATTAACGGATATCATGAAGCGGCAAAGAAGGCCCTAGAAGTAATAGATCACGATGCAGTTGAGATTGGAGAGAATTCTCTTTACAAAGTTCTGAATACAGTTGATTGTGGAAGAGATATTCTAAGCGCAAAACTAAGTCAGATTGTTATAGAAGCATGTCATCTTGCTAACAAAAACGGGCATATAGACCCGAACAGAATTAAAATTGTGAAAAAAACTGGCGGAAACACAGACGACTCTTCACTAATCAAAGGTGTGATCGTGAGAAAAGACAAAGTTCACCCTAATATGGCGAACAATATAGAACACCCAAAAATAGCTCTGACAACCGGGCAAATAGGGCTAAATCGACTAGAAGTTAAGATGAAGGGTCAAGGAACGTTTCCGATAAATATCAATATCGATGATCCGCTTAAAGTGAGCGCATTCAAAACAGAGGAGAAGAGGCTTAAACTGAGTCTTGTGGACAAGATAAGGTCTTCAGGTGCCAACGTAGTGATCACCAGCCAATTAATTGACCAAGATATTCAGAATGCTTTTGCTCGCGAAGGAATATTCGCGGTTATGAGTGTTGAACGCGAGGTATTGGATGTGGTTTCAGAAGCCACCGGGGCAAACATAGTTGGAGATATCGCAGATCTTTCAGAAAAAGATCTAGGTCATGCTGAGAAATTGGAGCTTGGACAGATACATCTTGAGAGAATAGTGACAATATCTGGCTGTAAAGGAATCACTCTTCTTCTTAGAGTAAGTACAACCCCAGCTTTGGATGAGTTAGAAAGAATTGTACAAAGTAGTTTATTTGTTCTCAGAGATTTCATGGAAGATGGACGTGCTGTTTCCGGTGGTGGAGCAATAGAATATCACATCTCTAAGGTTTTGAGAGCCTTTTCTCTAGGATTCCAAGGAAAAGAGCAAATTGTGATCAATTCGTTCGCAGATGCGCTCGAGACAATACCTGAATCCCTTGCTCAGAATAATGGTCTAAACCCTTTAGACACCTTAATTTATCTAAACAATTGTCACAACAAATCTCTTTTTTCATTTGGTGTAGGTGTTGATGGATGTTACGATATGACTCAACTGGGTATCTTTGACACGGTGCGAGTTAAAAAATCGGTGATAATCAGAGCTTTTGAAGTCGCTTCTCTAATGTTAGGTATCGACACGCTAATCCAGTCAAAAGACCTCGCGAAGGTTCATACGAAATGAATACAAGAAGACCTCCTATGCTAATCTACACTCGTCTCATGGATAGAATAATAACGATTCGTAACATATTAAAAGATGAATAGATGAAATGGGTTGTTAGCGGAGACCTATTAGAATCTTTGAAAGAAGATGAGGTGGCACCAAAAAACATACGCTAGTGCATGCTGATAAAAGCAAACAGTATTTTGACTATGCTGATACATGTAATCTATAAGTGTAAGCTGAGATTAAGCTTGAAATAATCTTGATGAGCTTGCTCATGAAGTTATTATTGTAAATAATGATTTGTTATCTTCTAACTCCAGCCTTTCTGGGTTGCTTTCCAAAACGCGTTCCAGTATGAATCATAATCTGGCGTAGTTAGAGGCTTCTTAGATTCATTCTCTAAGATATAGCATCCTTTCTTAGGAGCAGTTACTTTGCCAATGATAGTTGAGGGAATATCATTGGATTTCAAAGCTTTGATGACTTCTATTTCTTTTTCCGGTGTTACGGTTATTAACATTGAGCCGCTGCTAAGAGTTGTGTAGGGGTTTATGCCAAAGAAGGAACATGTTTTCTCAGCTTCATCAGAAATTGGGATGGACTTTTTCTCAATTAATAATCCTTTCACAGATGCTGAAGCAAGTTCTGATAAAGCGCCAAAAACGCCTCCTTCAGTGATATCGTGCATAGCTGTTACACCTTCGGATCCAACTCCTACGGAGGATGCTATTAACGCGTCTTTTACTGCGCTACATTGGTGAAATGTTTTCTGAATTTTTTCCAAAAAGTTTTTTCCAAATTGTTTGGCGATGGTCTTTGGAAAGGCTTTCGCGATGACTGACGTGGATTCAATGGCGATTCCCTTAGTTATAATAACACTGTCACCAGTTCTAGCCATGCTTGAATTGATGTAATGATTAATATCACAGACACCCATAATTGTGCCTGACCCAACAATGCTGTAATCGCATCCAACGTATCGTCCAGTGTGGCCAGATATGACTGAGACATCTAATCTGTCAAACTCTTTAATCAATGATTCCCAATATGTTTTAAATTCATCATCGGTAATCTTAGGGGGAAGATTGAAGCATAGAGTTACGTATTCTGGTGGTAAACTACAAGTTACAAAATCATTGAATAGTATTTGGGCAGATAGCCAGCCGGAGTCTTCCAATCCTATGGATGGAATAATGGATAAGGGGTCAGTTGAGAAAACCATTAATTTTTCCTTACTAATATTTATGGCGCCGGTGTCAACTCCATGTTTTGGGCCAGTTCGTATTTCAGGATTATCACTATTAATCTTAGAGAGAATCACCTCTTCAAGAAAATGTCTCCTTACTTTTCCAACAGTGTTGTTTTCCTTCATCCACATAGCTCCTACTTACTAGCCGAAAGCAATTAATAAAGTGGATTCAACACTAGTTTACTTTGAAAATGTGTCGCTTCATTAAACCATAAATCAGTATTCCACTGATGATAAATTCTACACCCAAGTAGCTACCGTTATAAACCGCTGAATATACTGCTGGATTCATCTCTTTCGGTGCGAAAGATGCGAAAAAGATTATTCCGGAAAGGAAATGGCAAATAAATCTACCAGTAATCGCAACCCCTACACCTATCTCAGGATGCTTTCGAAATAAACCCGCAAGACCCAGAGATCCGAAAGCCAACGGGTAATCTAATAAAACCTGAAAAGGATTATAAATGAAAGGCTCTTCTATCAAGACAATAAACCCAAAAATCAATCCCGCCGCTATCCCTAACTTAGGTCCTCGTCTTAGCGAAAATAACAAGATTGGAATCATAGCGCCTAAAGTTACTGAACCTCCTTGAGGCAAGGTGAATAGTTTTATCATGTGAAGCACACTTGACAAAGCAATCATTAACACCATTTCTGAAAGAACCTGAGTTGACAACTTTGAAAAAAGATTAGAACCTACACTCCCTTCCACAGATGTATATTTTATTATTTTAATCGCTTCACAGAAAAAACTTCATTAATATTAATAAATCTATTGATGAAAGGCTCTCTTAACTCTTCGGCAGCATTATTATTGACCTATAGTAGGATTGAAAGAGATAACGCAACAAAATGGCTCTCTAGAGCAGTTAAACAATATACTTTTTTGAATAACACGTTCCCGTGAAGTTCATAAACAAGGCTCATGAGATGATGATCAAGTCATAGCTTAACAACCTGTTCATATCGATGGCACAAAGTGTGACAGTCATTCTGCAAAGCAAGTGGGTTCTAAACAGTTTAATATGTCCAATTGAGATATTATTCTTATCATGATATTGGAAATTCCCCGACGGACGGAGCATATTGGCGCGGTGAGGCTTCATGATGTTCAGAGGGTCTACGAGTTGGACTCAGGTTCGAGGAAGTTTGCGACAAAGGCCAGAGATGCGGTTGCGACCATATCGACAAGTGATATTGAGAAAGTTAATCGGAGAATGGCTATTGTCATACCGATAAAGAATGAGAAACTGAAGCTTTTGGAGGGTGTACTCAGTGGCGTGCCGCACGATTGTCATGTCATTGTGGTTTCAGGTAGTAAAAGGTCTCCGGTTGACAGGTTTATGATGGAGACAAAGATGATAAAAGAATTCAACCACTATGTCGAAGATGAGATTCTTCTGATTCATCAACAAGATCCTGGGTTTTCAGAAGCATACAAGACTCTGGGATTTGACTCTATTCTTGACAAAGAAGGATTGGTTAGACTCGGTAAAGCTGAAGCTATGTACATGGGAATCCTAATGGCTAAGATGTTAGGCAAGGACTACGTCGGATTCATAGATGCAGATAACTATGTTCCAGGAGCGGTTCATGAATATGTGGAGATTTACGCGG
>DATBXD010000059.1:0-11498 GCA_036514475.1 Nitrososphaerales archaeon | reverse complement strand
ATAGAGAAATTCATAAACTCTAAGAAGGGTAATGAAGCGCTTAGAAATTTCAACATTTCTGTTCTAGTAATGCCAGATTTCTGGGATTACTATGAGAATAATGAGCCTTATCCGCTTGTTAACCCTCGTAGTGGTGAGGTTGTACGAGAGGTTAATCCTCGTATGCTCTTTGATATGATTGTATATAATGCCTGGGAAAGCGGTGAACCAGGGCTAATATTCTATGATCATGTAAACAAGACTAACCCGTTTATGAAATCTCTTGGTCCTATAGTCTGTACTAATCCTTGCGGCGAAGTTCTTCTTTATCCAAACGAGTCATGCAACCTCGGCAGCATAAACGTGTTGAGGTTCTGCAAAGCTGATGAGATTGGTACGAACTATTTTGACTGGAATAGTTTGAGGGAGACTATCATTTCAAGTGTGAACTTTCTAGACAATATAATTGATATCAATAACTTTCCACTGAAAGAAATTCAAGACATGACTTTGGCAACTCGAAAAATAGGACTTGGAATAATGGGATTAGGAGATCTATTGTATGACATGAACCTTCAGTACGACAGTGATGAAGGGCGAAGGTTTATGGAAAAACTAATGGAGTTTGTCAGCTATTACTCAAAAGTCGCTTCAATAGAGAGAGCAAAGACAAGAGGAACATTCCCATATTTCGAAAAGAGTTTTTACACGGAGAATAAGCTACCTTTCACTGGATCAGACGACTATGTAAATTGCCACTTCAATTGGGATGAAATAAGAACTACCATTAAGAAACATGGAATAAGAAATGCTTACACAACAGTGTTAGCACCCACCGGTAGCATATCCATGATAGCGGGTTGCAGTAGTGGAATCGAGCCTGTTTACAGCTTAGTGTTCGAAAAGAACGTAAAAGTAGGTAACTTCTACTACGTAGACCAAGTTTTTGAGAAAGTAATGCTTTCAGAAGGACTATACGATAGCGACTTGATACGAGACATCATCAACAACAACGGAAGTGCGCAAAATATCTCATATGTTCCAAGCAGTATTAAGAAAGTATTCGTAACAGCTCTAGACATATCACCTGAAAACCATATTAAAGCGTTAGCATGTTTACAGAAATGGGTAGACTCTTCAATATCTAAGACCAATAACTTTCCTGCCGATGCGTCAGTTGAGTTTATGAGAGAAAGTTATCTCCTAGCGCACAAACTTGGATGCAAAGACATAACGGTTTTTCGAGACACCTCAATAAAAGACCAAGTACTTGTTGCGAGAATTAGGAAAGAGAATAAGGAAAATAAAGAAATTCATACTAAAAACTACGAATCGGTGGCCTACAGTCAACCTAAGAAAGAAGTAATGCAACATAGAGTCATTAATAATCCCCCAACTATTAGTGTTTCAAACACATTTCACAGAGGATACGATTCAAATGTTAGATATCAAGCATTGGGTAAAGGAAATGAAGAAAGCTGTCCTATGTGCGACAACAAAATATTCTTTACTGAGGGATGCGTATCTTGCCCAGAGTGCGGCTGGGGACTCTGCTCCTAGATTCATTTATTAAGTATTAAGCTGATAAGAGCAGATCTAACAAATTTTCCATAACGTGTCTGAAGAAAGTACTTAGCAAATGGAGATGAGTCAACTTCGTGACTTATTTCACCAGTTCGAGGCAAAGGATGCATAACTAAGAGTTCTTTCTTAGCTTTTGAGAGAAGCAAGTTATTAATTAGATATGAACCTTTAACCTTTTCATATTCCACAGGATCTGGAAACCTTTCTTTCTGGATCCTAGTTGCGTAAACAACATCAACATAATCGATAACTTCTTCTAGATTCTCATGATATGAGATCCTTATTTTACTATCAATATCGATAAGAGCGTCGTCTCTTATCTTAAGTTCTGGAGGAGATATTAACGCGAACTCAGTGTTGTACAAAGAAAGACCATATAGTAGTGAGTAAACAGTCCTACCATACTTTAAGTCACCAACTAAAGCAACTTTAAGATTAGATAAACTTCCTCTTTCCTTCAAAATAGTATAAATGTCCAACATGGCTTGCGTAGGATGTTCCTCAGAACCACTTCCACCATTAATGACAGGCTTATCTGCAACCTCTGCTGCAAATCTAGCTGCACCCTCCATACGATGCCTGATTACCATCAAATCAACATATGAGTCAATAGTCTTTATCGTATCATGAAGATTCTCACCTTTCTCAACGGAAGAAGTTCGGGGTTCTGTTATGGAAATAACATCTCCTCCGATTGATAGCATAGCTGCTTCGAAACTAAGGCGAGTCCTCGTGCTAGGTTCAAAAAAGGTTAAACCAAGCAGTTTCCCAAAAGCCAACCTCTTCTTTTCATCAATAGGCAGGTTTTGAATATCATCAGATTTCGAAAACAGATAATCCAAATCTGATCTGGAAAAGTCTCTAATTGAGATAACATCTTTATTGAAGAATGGATTTACCAAGAATTTTCACCAATAATAGTAAACATCATACTTAATAAAACTTAAGGCGTAAGGTTGTTATTCAACCTGTTTCTAAGAATAAAAGGGGACAAATGACTGAAGAACATCTAGCAGTAAGGAGAATAAAAGACGGAACAGTAATAGACCATATAGAACCAGGAAGAGCATTACAAGTAATCTCAGCGCTAGGCGTTAACGGTCAAGATGGAAACATAGTTACCATAGCTATTAATGTTCCATCTAGTAAGATTGTAAAGAAAGATATGGTGAAAGTGGAGAACAGGTTTCTCAAGCCTAATGAGACAAACAAGATAGCAATTATTTCACCAAAGGCCACCGTAAACCTGATAAGAGATTATAGAGTCGTGGAAAAAAGAAAAGTTAATGTTCCAGAATCTTTGGAAGGCATTTTCAGATGCCCTAATCCTACGTGCATTTCGAATTCAGGTGAACCGTTAAAATCAATATTATGTGTGATGAAAAAAAACCCTTCTAAACTAAGATGTAAATATTGTATGAGAATTTTGAATACTGCCGAACTCGCTTCTATACTTGACATTTGATTTCAAGTGTTGTTCAGCTCTAAATGCATGAATAAAACCAACTGATCTAGATTCTTATTGATATTTTCTTTAAAGATGCAGAACGATTTGCCAAGAATAAGATTTAGACACATAACTTTTGTGATTATCTTATAAGTTCACATCTATCTTACTATTCTATCTGACAACTTTAATACAACATAGAAAGTCCAGAAAAGAGCGAACATAATCCAACTGACCATTATCCCAGTCGTTGCAAAACCTAGGTCCCAAATTACTATTAAAATAATCACAGGCACAAATGTCATCATAATAGATAAAAAGGCAGACTTTGCGATAAAGTCAACCGCACTAAATGAAACGTTCTTTTGTGAATTAGCCTCAAGCTTTGCTATTGAGGTAATATCAAGTTTAGAAGGAGCAACAAGTTTGGGCAATGAATCAATTCTTAGTAGATTAGCATCATACTGCTGTTTACTATTACTATCCATTCTTTCCCCTTTATCGATGAAGAATAATCAGATTTAAAATACCTTTACTATATACAATAATAGCAAATAAAAACTTTAGGAATTATATGATTTATTTCAAATATTTACAACTGTATTTAAACTAATCAGTATTCACACTAAGTACTCTCATAAAGAATAATAATAACAAACAAATTTAAGATATATTATGATATAATTGAAATATTTATAATTGTATTTCATACTTGAGCTGGGTCAAGCATAACCTCAACTTTAGGGTCAACCTCTAATCCTAACATTTCTTTCCAAGTTGCGACAGATGCTGGATATGTGAATCGAACCACATAATGCCCTGTATCGCATATTGCATTTGCTAAAGGTTCATGAATCAAATAATTCTTTCTATCTGAAGATACTGAAAGAAGGTGAGCCATACTGCCGTCAGGACTTTTGGCAATATATACAATATCTCCCTGCTCATCAATGAATCTCTTAACCTTGGACCGGTCCTTACCTAATGGAATTCTAGGTATCATCCAGACAAATAGTATGCCTAAGAAGCCTGATAAACCGACCAGAAGAGCCCAAAGCGCGTCGTTCTGAATAGAACGAAATATCCTAAATTGGTTCTTTGCAAATTCCTCAATCTCAATTAGTTTATCAGGAGAAAATATTCTCTTCCCATTTGGCATAATAAAGACACTTCCTCTCTGCGCGACAAGAATTACCTGCTTTTCCATCTCATTCTCATAACGTGTTATTGAAGTAGCGTTACGAGGTAGAATTTGAAATCTTAACAATGCAACACTAAGATCTATAAGTCTGTTCCTTTTTGTCAAATCCCCTATTATCACTGACTGTTGGTTTCCAGCTTTATTTCTAGAATCCATAATTACTTATGGAAGCCATCTAGATATATACGTATCGTTATGGTATATATGATATATACTTTCTATCAAATATAAGAAAAAGGAATAAGATATAGTAGTAGATTATTGCTTATGATCCTAGTATAAGGATGGCGACGACAATACCGTAGATAGCGATTGCTTCACCAAGAGCAGTAATTATTATAGCTGTAGTTCTCATTTCAGGTCTCTCAGCTGCCGCTGCTAGACCAGCAGCACCTGCCTTTGCAACTGCCATACCTGCACCTATAGCAGCAGCACCGAATGCAACTGATGCTGCGATAAATTTGCTCATACTTGAAAGTTCATTTGAACCAGTTGTCTCCTGTGCGAAGGCTGGTGCTAGCAATAAAGTCCCAAGGAATATTAACATCAGACTATATTTACTATTCATCTGAAAACCCCTTAATTCACGCCCTAGGTTTAGTCAAACTGCTTATAAGTTTTCTCTAGGAGATCCCTAATCTTTAGGCTAACATCGTTTCTTATCTCCAAGTATTTTTCCTCTACTTTCTTGCGAGCTACATCAAAACTTTCTTTATTTTTTTTGTTTACACTCAAAATCATACACCTACTTTTCTTCGTTCCATCATTCTCTTTACATGCTTTAATTTAACGAAGTCCTCCCTCTCTCTTTCCTCCAGAGTAGAAGATATAAATTTGATTGATTCTTTGTAACTGGGGATTATGATGTATTCTAAAGCGTTTATTAGCCTTTGAGTTTTTTCAAGCTCCTTCGCTAACCCAAATATGGCGTTTTCTGCTTCCGCTGCCTTGCAAATATTCGGTAGAACGTCTCGCATTAGTTGGGTAGCGGTATCGAGGAACGAACTGGTATCTGCAAAACCATAAGTCAGTTCATGAGTTCCCTCAGAGATTCGTATTGTCGGAACCTGAACATCAACTATTGTTCTTAAGTTAGCTTCTATACTTACTTGCTTTGGAGTCGTCATCGCTATAGATTCTAGAATTGAAGAACCTACCTTCAAATAAGCATCTAAGAGAGCTCGGTAAGCATTAGTCAGTGGTATCAAAATACTGTCTCTAGCATTTGTGGCTTCAACGATCAGTTCATCCAAACGTCGAAGTAAAACATCGCGCTTATCCTCAAGTATCTTATGAACTGATTTTGCTACTTGTAAACTTCGTTTTATTCTTATCAGTTCTATCTTAGTTGGTAACGGTCTTCTTCCAGATGATAACGACATTATATCAGCCTCTACTTACGCCTATATTTTGACAAATATTCCTGCTTTATCTTCGTTAATTCTTTATCAGGTAAGATGGAGAATATTTCCCAAGCTAGCGACAGCGTTTCCTCAATTGTTCGATTATCTTCATAGCCTTGTTTTAACAGTTTCTTTTCGAAAGCCTCGCCGAAATCTAGATATTTCAAATCAACCCCAGTCAGCCCAGCTTTTCCAACGATTTCTGCAAGAGCCTTTAACTCCTGAGATCTAGCATAAGCAGCATATAGCTGATCACTTACATTTTGGTGGTCGTCCCTTGTCCGACCTTCACCTATACCGTCTTTCATTAGCCTACTTAGACATGAGAGGACATTTATAGGTGGATAAACGTCTTTTCTAAACAGTTCTCTGCCAAGAACTATTTGACCTTCTGTAATATACCCAGTTAAGTCTGGAATAGGATGAGTGATGTCATCGCTTGGCATTGAAAGTATTGGCATTTGAGTAATACTGCCCTTCTGACCTTTTATTCGACCTGCACGTTCATAAATCGTAGCGAGATCTGTATAAAGATAACCTGGATACCCTTTTCGACCTGGAACCTCTTCTCGAGCTGCACTAATTTCACGAAGAGCTTCAGCATAATTAGTCATGTCAGTAATTATTACAAGCACATGCATATGCATGTCAAATGCTAGATACTCTGCAACCGTTAAAGCTACTTTTGGAGTAATAATTCTCTCGATTGCTGGATCGTCTGCAAGATTCAAGAATAGAGTACTTCGTTTAATGGCCCCACTCTCCTCAAGCGATTTTCTAAAGTAACGTGCCTCACTGTGTTGAACACCGATAGCTGCGAAAACAACTGCGAACTCTTCGCCACTACCAATAACGGTTGCTTGTCTAGCGATTTGAGCCGCAAGCATATTATGTGGAAGACCAGCACCTGAAAATATTGGAAGCTTTTGTCCTCTTACAAGTGTATTCATTCCATCTATTACTGATACACCTGTTTGGATAAAGTCAGTAGGATAATCTCTGCGTTCTGGGTTTATAGGTTCACCATTAACATCTCTGAAATCTTCTCCGATAGGTTCTGGAAGATTATCAAGTGGTCTTCCAATTCCGTCGAATACACGTCCTAGAATTTCAGAGGAAACAGGTATCTCCATTGTTTTTCCAAGAAATCGAGTTTTAGTCCCTACTATCGATAAACCTGATGTGCCTTCAAAAACCTGAATTATTGCTCTTCCTCCACCTACTTCTAGGACTTTACCAAGCCTCATACCGCCTGAAGGACTGGTTATCTCAACTAGTTCATCGAATGCGGCCCTAGTAACTCCGTCAAGAACAATAAGGGGTCCTTTAATCTCTGAGACCCTGGTATATTCAATTCCGCCAGTGGCTCTATTTGACAATTACTAAATCCTCCTGAGATTTTGAAAATTCTTTGAAAGATTCAACCATTTCTTTATGAAGTTTATCAAATAATGCAAGGTGGTCGTTTGGTATTTCATATTTTGACCTTATGATCTTACTTATTATGGACATTGCTCTAATATCCTCCAGTTTAACACCGTTTCGAAGACTCACAATAGCATTATGGTAGAAATCTACTAACAACATTAATTGCTTTACCTGCTTTGATGGGCTGCAATAAGTATCTATTTTATCGAAAGCAGTTTGTTGCAGAAAACCTTCTTTCACCATTCTGGCAACATCAAGAATAAGCTTTTCTTCATCTGGTAGGGCATCTGGCCCAAGCAATCTGACGATTTCTCTTAGAACGTCCTCACGCTGAAGTATTTCAAATGCGTCAAATCTCAACTTACTCCAGTTACTTGACACATTCTTTAGCCACCAATCACTAACGTTATCAACATAGCCGGTGTAACTAGTTATCCAATTTATTGATGGATAATGACGTGAGTATGCGAGTTTAGTATCAAGTGCCCAGAATGTTTTAATGAACCTAGATGTATGAGTCGTCACTGGTTCTGTGAAATCTGCTCCTGAAGGCGAAACAGCTCCTACAAGAGTAACTGAACCTGCCCTATCAGGAGATCCTAAACTTCTCATCCTACCTGCACGTTCATAGAATTCAGCTAATCGAGATGCTAGATAAGATGGATAACCTTCTTCAGCGGGCATTTCTTCCAATCTACCGCTAATTTCTCTGAGCGCTTCAGCCCATCTACTGGTAGAGTCAGCAACCAAAACTACATCATAACCCATATCTCTATAATATTCTGCCATAGTAACTCCAGTGTAGATACTGGCTTCTCGAGCAGCTACTGGCATGTTACTTGTATTCGCTACAAGAACTGTTCTGTCCATTAGTGGTCTCCCAGTAGCAGGATCCTTTAATTCCGGAAATTTTATAAGAACTTCTGTCATTTCGTTACCTCGTTCACCACAACCTACGTGGATTACAACTTTCGCATCTGCCCAAGAAGCTATTTGGTGAAGGGTAACTGTTTTTCCAGTTCCGAATCCACCCGGAATGGCTGCAGTGCCTCCTTTAACAATCGGGAAAAAAGTATCAATTATCCTTTGACCTGTGATGAGAGGAAGCTGCGGGTCGAAACGATCCGCATATGGTCTTCCCTTCCTAACGGGCCATTTGTGATACATGAGTAAATTGTTCTTTTGACCGTGGGTTTCTACAGAAGCGATTACTTCATCTATGGTGTAATCACCTTCTTGGATAACATCTATGACTTTCCCGCCCTTATGTTCTGGGGGAACCATAACTCTGTGTTCAATAAGAGGAGTTTCCTGTACTGTCCCGATTATGTTACCAGCTTTGATTTCATCTTTTTTCTTTATTGTTGGTTTGAAGTGCCACTTAGTATCTTTTGATAATGATGGAACAGTTACTCCTCTAGTTATGAAAGCACCTGACTTTTTCGCAAGTTCATCGAGTGGACGTTGAAGTCCATCGTATATCTTACCCATCATACCGGGTCCTAAAGTAACTGAAAGCGGTTGACCTGTTCCAATAACAGGTTCACCTGGCCGGAGACCACTAGTGCTTTCATACACCTGTATGAATGCAACGTCACCCGTTAACCTAATTATCTCGCCAACCAGTTTATACTCACCAACTTCGACAGTCTCATACATTTGAGCTTCAGACATGCCTTCAGATTTTACAGCTGGACCGCTTATCCAAACAATTTTGCCTTTAACAACCAATGCAACATACGTCCTTTATTTTGTAAACACATCCGCGACTTCCTTTCTTAGCAAAGATTTTAATCGTTCTAACCGAGACTCAATAGTGTTGTCATAAATAATTGAACCTTCTTTATTCATAAGTTTAACTCCGCCCCGACAGCCAAGAGTCTCAGAGTGTAGTTTAATCTTTACTGATTTGCTATTTTCGATATCCTTTATTATCTTTTTGATTAATTCTTTGTCACTTGAATTTGAATACGCTATGAAATTCTGTCCTTCTATTTCGTCAATTCCTTCTTCTAAAAGCTTTTTCATATGCAGTCCATATTTTTTATCTGATGAAAGATTAGTCATCTTCTTTAGTGATTCCTCAAAAACTTTATTCACGTATTCATCTACAACGTTCAGCGTTTTGTTTCTAGCTTTTAATTCTGCACCTCCAAGTATTCGTTTTTTAAGAAGATCAGCTTGTCTTTCTTTTAATCGAGGTATTTCTGCGGAGCTTTTTGAAGAATTTTTTTCAGCGGTATCAATTATATCTAAAGCTTCTTTATAGCTTTCATTAAGGCTAGAGATTATCTCTAATTCTGCATCTTTCACGACTTTGCCAATGACATTTTCAAAAGATTTTCGTTCATTCACCATAATCAACCACTTCTGGTGTTCACATACCGTTTAATCATCAGTTAATAAATACCATTAACAATCTAGCTTATTTTCAACATTCTTTTTATTAGTTCTCTATATTCAATCTTTTCAGATTTACTTCCAGGAGATGGAACACTGTATATTAAGGGAACAGGTTTCTTCAGTCTCAGGTCAGACATTTCATCACTGACTTCTTTCCAAATATCATCACTCACAAGTATTAGTCCCATATCGGGTGTGTCCATTAAGATTTTTAGTTTACCCAGAGCTTCTTTAGATGTAGCTTCAACGCCCTCTACACCAGTCAATTCAAATCCAGTGATAAATGCCTGCTCACCTATTGCAACTATTCTCATGACGTAATTCAGATTTCATTTTAATTTATAAGAATATCGTAGGAATTAGTAGATAGAATCAAGCTATAATTTATAACATTAGGAGTTACGCAGTTGACCGTCTAAACATATAAGCGTTACACAACTCTTATAGGCAATGAGCATAGGAAACACTCCCAACTGCGTAACTCCTAAACATATTAATTGAATAGTTTCAAAAAACATATTATTAGTATTCCAAAAAAGGTTATTAAAAGAAAGACTTAGGGTTTGACTAGAAGGGTTTCATCTGGGTAGATCCAATTGACAGTCAAGAGTCTAATTAAGACTACGTTAATAATTCCACGATATGAATTACCATCAGTTATGTCTGAATTATCAGATTTTGATATGTTTCATATTGAACAGAACGATAAATCACCAACCAACATAGAAATTGACAATTTGTCTTTGCAAGCCTATAGGATTTTCATAGAATTAGATAATATACTGAAAGAATTAGGTATAAAGATTGGAGTTGGAATAATTGATACTTTATTAAATGGTTACCATATTGAAAAAGAGAAAATTAAAGCAAAAGATTGGGCTGATTATGTTTTACGACTTACAGTGGAAATAAAACCCATAATTGAAGAATTCAAAGGTATTTCTGCGGAAATTAATCAGATTCAAAAACAAATAGAAGAAAACGAGGTGCTAACTGAAACATTTGAAATGCTCTCAAATATATCTGTAGATTTAGAAACAATAAGAAACCTAAAGAGATTTTACGGATTATTTTCAATCGTTTCATCTAAGGATATAAAAGAAATAGGGAAAAGTATTCCTAACGACATAGTAGTACCATTGAGTCTAACGCCTAACAAAAGTGCTATTCTGATCGCGACAGCAGCACTTGAAACAGAAAGAATAAACAAAGTATTGAGAAGCTACGAAATAAGGATGTTTGAGATCCCCGATAAACTTCCTCAGAACCCATCTGAAGCCATTAAGGTAATTAGGAAAGACCTTGATATTCAGAAGCGGAGACTCCTTGAGCTGAATAAAATCGTTGATAACATGTTAAAGAAATCTCAATCAAAGATACTTTCATCAAGGGAAGGCGCTGAAGTGGCGTATAATGTTTTAATATCGATCAAGAAAACTGGAGATCTTAAAAGATTTGCGATTATTAATGGTTATTTCCCAACAACTTATCTAAAAGAATTTGAAAAAAGATTTGGGAAATGGATATTCTTCACGAAGGATGTTAAGAGTCATGAAAAAATAGACAATGTATTAAAATCTAATGAAGAATTAGACCGATTAAAACTATCGAATTCAAATGAAAATCAAGATGATATAATCGCCACTGAACATAAAGAAAAGAAGATTGAGTACAGTGAATCATCAACACCTACTCTCATCAAAAATATACCATTCATCAGAGCTTTTGAGAACATTACACTAAATCAGGGACCTCCAAAACACGGAGAAATAGATCCAACTCCAATAATTACAGTTACTTTTCCTATTTTTTACGGGCTCATGTTCGGAGATTTCGGACATGGACTAATACTGACACTTTTTGGACTTTTGCTATATATTAGAGGTTACGATTCATTAAAACAATGGGGAATAATGTTAACCGTAGCAGGAATATCAGCGGCCACAGTTGGACTGGTGATAGGAGAAGTCTTCGGTTTTGAAATCGGGTCAATCTTCCCCGGGTTTCAACATCCGCTACTAGAGCTATTAGAACGGTCAAATGGGGAAACTAG
>DATBXD010000058.1:0-3012 GCA_036514475.1 Nitrososphaerales archaeon | reverse complement strand
GCTATCGTAGAAGGAGTGGGTTCGAATGAGTGTAAGTCAACTGTTTCTGGGACTAAAATGTTCACATCAACTCTATTTCCACCAATGTTCTTTGTAAAGTCGTAGAGCGGATAGAATGTAGTCACTACCTTCAGCATCCCCCCCTGCTCCTGCGGGGGTGTTTGAGTGAGTAGAGGAGTGTATTGAGTTACGATAATGTACACTAGTAAGATGCTTAGTATCAGAAGTACTATCAATATAATTCTTCTTGTTGATAAGATTGGCGGCTCTCTGGACACGGGCGCTGAATGGGCGTCAAGTTATAAAAACTTAGGGCTTACCTAACATTCTTGCTCGCTGCATATCACACAAGTCTGCCTCTTACTGTTATTTGAAGAGTCGAGCATGATACTCTGAAGTTGCTTTAGAGAAACCATATGACGCCTGCATAAACGATTATTATTCAGATGCCTGCTCATTCAGAGTCTGACCAAGTTTCTTACCTAAATCTTTAAGTGATGAAGCACATCAGATTCAGATATGACCAAACCAACTCTCACTCAACCGGAAGCAGCCTACATTGAAGAGATTTACAGGCAAGTTGAGAAAGGATTGAATCCCTCAGTATCTAGACTTGCTACAAAGTTTGGCGTAAAAATGCCCTCCGCAGTTGAAATGTTGGATAAGCTTGAGAAGAAAGGTTTCATAGTAAGACGGCCTTGGAGAACCCCAAAGATAACTCTATCAGGTCGAGCCTTAGCTGAGAACATCATACACAACCATAGAATTATCGAGATTTACTTTGCTAAGAAGTTGGGTCTTGACTCTAACTTTAGTTGCGGAGAGGCTACTAAGATAGATAACCTAATCGGCGATGAGGTGGTGTCAAGAATGTGTGTCCACCTCAGCCACCCCGATGAAAGCTGCCATGGAATACCCATAAAACATATTTACTGCAAGAAGTCATCACGATGATTCTTTTACAAAATAATCTAAGAGCCACGGATTTCTGTTAGTCACCCGTAGTTACGGTTGTCGAGGCGCATTAGATAGCTGTTTATTCGAAATTCACATAGAATGAAGTTTATCACAAAATAAGCACCAGATCATGTTAATTAATAACAGAAAATGTGTAATATATGAATCAGAATTCGCCTGGGCAGTGGGGGTATAATGATATATATTATTCAAAAGGATAGTTTCCTAGAATAACTGTATCCATTATCTTATCACAGTTAGATCCTTGGTCCTCGGGATTGAGCCCAAACACTTCGTTAAGAATTAATCTCTTCCGATGAGTCCTTGACCTGTAAATCCGTTTGAGAAAGAGCCATGGTAATCCTTTGGGTCTAGGAGATGGAGAGGCGTTCAGCCTGCAAGTGTTTTTTTTTTGAACTATTATTTGGGTTTTTGTTTTGTGTCAACTTTGACTGGTACTTCGTAGATTTCGACGCTGTTTCTCGGGTCTTTTCTTGTTGCTTCTATGATTTTCGTCGCAGTCTGATTGTGAAGAAACTCTGTGAAGGGTTGCTGAGATACGAGCATAGGCACGACGGCCACAATCTTTCCAATCCAACGCTGTTCCATAAGTGCGAAGTATTCTAGAATTGGGGGAATCACCTCACGGAACTCGTCCACACGAACCTCGAGTGGAATATCGTAGAAGAGAGCGTCCCATATTGTCTTTAGACGATCTCCCTCTTCCTTATCAAAGGCCACGTGAAGAGCGCATGTCTTCATCGGATTAAGTCCCATAGCGACACGAGCGCCTTCTACTGCCCTTCGGTCTAGCTTCGAGACAAGAATGACGGCTAAAATGTCTTCGTTAGGATTATTGAAAAGCTGTGTTTCACTTATTGATAGTGCTTGATCCACTCTAATATAATGGTTTTTTATTCGTTTATTCGCAAAGAAAATAAGTCCGATCATTGGCAGAATAATGTATGCACCTTCAAAGAATTTTGTATAGAGTACGATAATAAATACAATTGTGGTTGCGACAAATCCCAAACCGTTGGTATACAAGCTCTTGTAACTTGGTTTATGGGCACCTGGGTTCTGGATAATCTTGAGATGGTGAACAAACATTCCTAGCTGGGTTAATGAGAAGCACAAAAACACACCGACAGCATATATGGGAATTAAGGAGTGCACGTATCCACCTGAGGCGACTAGGAGCAATATCGACACAGCTGATAAGGAAATTATTCCTTGGGAGAAGACTAGTTTAGACCCCATGTTAGAGAATTGTCTTGGCAAATAGCCGTCACGAGCCTGTATAGATGCGAGTCTTGGGAAGTCGGCGAAAGGGGTGTTTGCCGCTAAGAACAGGATTAAAAAGGTGCCAATTTGGAATGCATAGTACATTGGGTTGATGCCAAAAAGTGTTTTCGCCATTTGAGACACAACTGTCTCATCAACCCTAGGAACAATCCCTATTTGGAATGCGAGAAAGGTAATCCCTAGAAGAAATACAACTAGAATCACTGATAACCGCAAAATAGTCTTCGCGGCACCAGTAGATTCAGGGCTCTTGAACGCCTTCACTCCGTCAGAAATCGCTTCAAGTCCGGTTAGAGCAGTACAACCGGCTGAAAAGGCTCTGAGAAGAATGAAAACTCCGACTGCTTCCAAAGTTGTAGATTGAGCCG
This sequence comes from Nitrososphaerales archaeon, assembly GCA_036514475.1. Lineage (GTDB taxonomy): Archaea > Thermoproteota > Nitrososphaeria > Nitrososphaerales > JACPRH01 > DATBXD01. The sequence continues at coordinate 382 of DATBXD010000058.1, read as the reverse complement.
GAACAGGTGTTGAAGGAAGAGTACCTGTTACGAATCTCAGGAGCCCATACACTATAGTAATCAGCATGATTGCGATGAAAAAGTATGCTGGGAAAGAAATAACGCGTCCTGAAGAACGAACACCTCGAAGATTCATCCACATTATTATAAGTATCCCTGCAATTCCTATGGGGACTCTGTAGTCGAATAGAGCTGGGAATGCGGATGTTAGGGCCGCAACACCTGCAGCGATTGAAACGGTGGTTGTGAGAATGTAGTCGATGATAAGACTTGAAGCACCCAAAAGGGCTGGATTCTGTCCGAGATTATCTTTCGCGACGTTATAGACGCCTCCACCCTGTGGGTATGCGTGCACGACTTCGCGGTAAGATAAAGCGACGAT
>DATBXD010000057.1:0-5925 GCA_036514475.1 Nitrososphaerales archaeon | reverse complement strand
TTTCTAAGTTATATTTTAGAACTAATTACTTGTGGGAGGTATAAATCTGTCTGAAATGAATGAGGCGTCCGGAAGGTTGACGTCTGAGCATGTAGATCTAAAGGGGATTTAATGCATCCTCGAAGGCTTAAAACGACCAAGCTATTCCAGATGTTGTTAAAAGCAGGAACTCTGGCCAAATACTATATCTCAAATACTTTGACATCTATATGATTCAATTAAGAAGTACATATCATCGAATGTTTAGCCGATGTTATGAATTATCTTTAATACGTATCAATAAATAGGTTAGTCTGTTGTTTTGAAACCGGCTAATTCTCGACGGGTAGTAAACATTGAAGTTTTGCGATAAATGTGGTAGTCGACTGAAATTCAGTGGAAACTCTTACTGCATATGTGTTAAATGTGGGGAGAAGAAAGAGGTTGAAGATTCAAAAGAAAAGCCAACGTCTCTACTTGAACACTTTCCACACAAATCTTTAAGGCGATTTCAGGAGAAAACCCTAATCGAGATAGAATCAGCGTTAAAGACTAAAAAGTTCATCATACTTGAAGCACCAGTTGGCTTTGGAAAATCAGCAGTTGCAGCTACTCTATGCAATTACTTAGGCTCAGCACACATAGTTACTGCGACCAAGCAACTGCAGGATCAGTATGCGTCCGATTTTAGTTACCCTTTAGTAAAGGGTAAATCTAACTTTCAATGTTATGTTTCGAAAAGCACCGATAAGATTCTGCCATGCAGTAAAGGACGTTGCGAAGTAGACTGGAAACTCAATGACTGTCCAAATTACATTTCATTCCAAGAATATGAGCAGCATCGCAAGAAGATGTGCAACAGTAAATCAAAGTGCGAGAATCTAAAAGATGAAAAGCTCTGCACCTACTACGCTCAAAAATGGCATGGCTATAGCTCACCTATAGCAGTCTACAACTACTCTTTCCTGCTAAGTGAATTAAGATTCGCAAATGACTTGGTTAGAAGAAAACTCATAGTTTTTGATGAAGTGCATGAGCTTGAAAGGCAAATGGTTGATTTCTTATCGTTTAGATTGAGCAAAAACGTTTTACAGTATTATCATGACGCTCTTAAATCTAGAGTGAATCTAGTTATTCCTCATAAGGGTTTAGATGATGCATTTGAATGGCTAGATGTTCTAGACAAATCTAAGCAGATACTCGAAGTTTATCTTGAAATCTACTCAGGGCAAGATCAGGAAGCTGATAAAGTTGCATCTTGCAAGAACCTGCTTGACGATCTTGTAGTTTTCATTACTAGGTTAAGACAAGATAGGAGCAACTGGATTGTGAACAGCGTAAAGATGGATGATCAATTATCGGTTCAAGAAGTCGTGTTCCAGCCTCTTAAGGTCGGTAGTTACACATCACAAATATTCAAAATAGCTGATAAGTTTCTGTTGATGTCAGCCACGATTTTCTCATCTGAGATACTATGCAATTCATTAGGTATTCCAATATCTGAGGCGCACTTGATAAAAGTGGAGGAATCAACGTTTCCACTTGAAAACAGGCCCGTTTACGCGTTAAATACAACATTTCTAAATAGGGCAAGCATTAACACGTCACTTGAAACCATCTCAAAGGCCGTCGACAAGATAATGCAGACTCATTCCAATGAGAGAGGAGTGATTCACACAACTTCATACATGCAAGCCAGATACATATCGGAACATGTCTCTGAAAATAATAGGAAAAGGCTCATAAACACTGAGGAAACATTTGACAAATCGCTTCTAATCAAGATTCACAGCTCAAATGATGCTTCAGTGCTTATTTCACCTAGTTTATACCAGGGCGTTGACCTGAAGGATGAATTATCCAGATTTCAAATAATAGTCAAAGTTCCATACCCGGATCTTTCTGAAAGAAGAACTAGAATAAAACTCGAAAGGGATCAATTATGGTACTCCTGGCAAACAGCACAGAGATTACTGCAGGCATATGGTAGAAGTGTAAGAAGCGAAAAAGATCACGCCGTAACCTATGTACTTGATTCTAATTTCACAAGATTCCTAAATAGCAATCGTAACCTCTTTCCAAAATACTTTCTAGACGCGATCAAATCCAATTAACTTTCAATAGCATTTCATCTAGGACGCATAGCAATGACGCGATAACAATATCTTCAGATACCATGGGGTATGAATTCAATATCATGTTGTCTTGGACAATCAAAAAATCGCCCAATGTAAACTATGAAAAAGAGTCTGAAACCAGGTTTAATTGTTTTTACCGTTAAGTCTCCTTTAATTAAGATTAGTCTCTATTGCTTAATCTGATAACTATTGGGTGTGTTGTCCTTGAGTCAGCACTGCATCCATTCAATAAACCATTCTCCTACTTCTCCTCAGCATTCCTCGAATGTTAAATCTGTTGGACATAATACCTTGAATTCTACTTTTATTATTTTTTACTTTCTACAGCTTTTTCCACCAACTCAGCCTACAACTAGGTGGAGTTTCTCTTCATTTTCCGTATTCCTTAATTCTATCTCGAACTTATACGAAATAAGATTAAAATCATTGATTAGACAATATCTAGTTCTTATTAAGACGTCTTTTATGGCACTTATGGATTTCTTGATAGTTCACCTTCAAAAATTAATATTGTATATTAGCTGTATTCTGAACAAAAAGTTATTCATCAAAAGCTTATCGATATCAAAACTCATTGTTGCTAGATGTTTACATATGATTTGCTTTATTTCTGAACTTTGCCAAAATAATGTAAGTTGCCAACTAAGGGTGAAATCAAGTGGCTAACAATAACCCCGGTCGTGTCAGACCAATGGATAGTTAACATAGAAGACCATGAATTATTACGTCAACAGAAACAGAGTGGCTTAATTTAATATGGACCATGTCTATATTCCTAAATAGTTCTTGTGATAATTGATCGCGGAATGTTTCGATATCATGATTTTTTGAAATTGTTTCTTTAACATTATTCACGTTCTGCAATTGTAACATTGTATTTGGACCTTATTCTCTCTAATAATCTATTACTGGATATGTAAGATGTAACTTACTATTCCACCTCATTGTATTAACTAGTGAACACGTATTGATAATTTGTCTAAGGCATGAAAAACGATTCATCACTAAATATTGCGATATTGCAACAAGAATTAAACTATTGGAACGTTCTTTTTCAAGTCACCTTTCAGCACTTTGTATTTTTCAAATAGCTGAGTAACGATATACCAATATAAAGTATGATTATTAGGAGCTAACACTTGACAAATAGGACCATATAAAATACTCGGATTATTCTGGGTTTTTCATTGAATTCAAATGGTGATAAAGATGTTTCATTGTTTGGTCTGATTATGGGGACGATCTGCAAGATGTGGATACATGGTTGGTTGAGTATTCAATACTTATAATATTTTTGCATTGTTCTAAGAGAATCTGGTTTAAGCAAATGTGTACTTAGGGCGCGATGGATATAAGATCTGGCTAATACAGTCCAAGATAATAGGGTTGTTTTGATGTCTTTGAGATACCAAAGAAACACAAAAGACTTGATAATCAATAGCTGTTTCAAACCGAAAATGCATTATCGAACTCGATATCTAATTTGATATTGCGAATTTAGCAATATAACGGTTCTAGAGGGGAGTTGATAAACCGATTTTAGACGACTAGTTTCTTTTTTCCATATTTTAATTGGCCATGTTTTTATGATTGATTTTTTTGGTAGTTTAACAACATATTTTACTGTTTTTGATACTTAAGTATCATTAGGTGATGTAGGATATTATTCATTGACGTAATGGTGATGTATTGGATCTATTGGCTGTTAGTGATATGATACTATACATATATGGCGAAACAGATTTAACAATTCGTTGATATTATGGTATCATTAGTATACTTGTTAGAAAAGTAGTAGCCGTTGAAAAAAAACCCGAATATACCCGCGAGAGATAGGGTATATACAGTACAATTACACCATGGGGTATTATACGAATAATCGCGCTTCTTTATTTGACTTGAAATTTGATTATTTTCGACTTGATGCATGTTATTCCGAAAATCATAAATATGTAGCAAAAGAATTCTTGATTTCATGATTGAGCCAAAAGATATTGCAACTGTAAGGCGAAAAATGGGTTTGACGCAAGTACAGCTGGCGAACCTTTCCCAATCAAGCCAGTCATTGATTGCCAAAATCGAGTCGGGCAAACTTGATCCGTCCTATACTAAAGCTAAAGCTTTATCAGATGCTCTTGAGAATCTTCAAAGAAAACAATCAAAGAAAGCAAGAGATGTTATGGTTAAAAGTGTAATAGGTATTGAAAGCTCAGACACTATTCAAGATGGTGCAAGGCTAATGCGGCAGCATTCGATTTCCCAGCTGCCAGTTTTTGAAGGGGGTAAATCAGTCGGCAGTGTTTCCGAGAAGACAATATTGAGCTTGCTAGAGTATGTTAAGGACCCTAGAATAGTTTTTGATAAAAAGGTTAAAGAAGTAATGGAGGATTCTTTTCCAATTGTTGGCGAGGATACCCCTTTCGAGTTGCTCTATTCCGTTATGAACTTCTTTCCGGCAGTCTTAGTTTCTAGGAAAGAGGAGATCGTTGGCATAATTACTAAGGCGGATATGCTTAAAATAGATTAGGTATTTATTTCACGCCAATTAGAGTAGCTAGCTCTTTTCTAGAGTAGGCTCCTAATAGGGCCGCGACATCTTCAGGCGATACTTCATTGATAAATACACCCATTCCCTTTTCAAGTCCACCCCATTCTTTCTTGTTGGGATATACTTCAATATGCCAATGTAGTTGACGTGTTATCTTCTTCTCCGCTGAAATATGGAACACTAAGCTAAAATATGGATTGTTCAATGACTTTGCCATTCCTCCTAGTGAGCATCTTAGAATCAGGGCGAGATCAGTAATTTCTTTTTGACTCGTTTTAATAAAGCTCGTTTGATGTTTTTTGGGCAATATCCAAAACTCATAGCTATTCGCCGAAGCCCAAGGAGCAATGCAAATGTAGTTGTCTGTTGATAGTATTTGTCTTGGTCCGCCTGACTCAACGCTTACAATAGAGCATACTGGGCATATACCAACATCTGACATAGATTTCAAAATAGCTGTAGCCTCTTGATCGATCGTTGGTGGCACTTGTGGCAAGGAGAATATTTCGAGGTGAGGATGCGACATGGTTATGTTTGCATTAGCCAGGCGGTTTACGATCACGGAAACATAAGATACTTTCTTCTGGCTATACATCCATCTTACTTTGTCTTGAATGATTGTTAGTATATTGCTTAACTGCTCAATAGGCATCTCTGTTAGATTCTCAGAGTGGTTAGGCGTAGCTACAACGACATAATGATAGCCATAGGCAGGTTCGCTGTAGAGAGGTCTGTCCCCATAAGCTTGAGTGGGGGATGTGGTTACGACAGGGTCTTTGCATTCAAAGACTCTTACTACCCAGTCTTTTATTGGCGCCCCTTCTTCATCACTTTGTTTTATTAGAGAGCCTTCTCTTTGAACTAGCGCGATGATTGCGCTGGGTGTCTTCTCCTCGTTTCCAGCGCAGTATTCGCACTCAGTGATGATTTTCGGTCCTTTCTTTTCTTTCTTAGGCTCTATAACTTCGAACGACTTTTTACTTGACTTTGGCACAATAACTATTCTGCTTGTCAAATAGTCTTTTCTTATTTCACTCATAAAAACGCATCTTTCTTAGAAATTGAATCATCTAAACCCGTCCCAGTGAGTAATGTATTGGAGCTTCTTATCTCTTAAGCTGCTGTGTTGGATGACTATCCTCCGTGTTGTGTCATCTGTATGAAGAGGTTGTAGAGTGATACTTTGGTCGTCATTTCTTGGGCCATGTTGACGAACTTCTTGGCGGATACGTATTCTCCAAAGATGCGTTTTATGCAGGA
>DATBXD010000056.1:0-6779 GCA_036514475.1 Nitrososphaerales archaeon | reverse complement strand
GGTTTCTGAACGGCCATAAATCGAGCTAAGAACTCTTTGTTTAGAGAACCTTTTATTCCAACTGTCATGGCTTGAATATATTGAGAAGCATACTGTACTGCTTCAGCAGTCATGTAGCCATTTGTTACTAATGTATTTGCTAAACCTTCTTTAATACCTTCTTTCGCAGTATCAATTACATATTCAAAAAATACTGTTGGCTCATTGTAAGTATAGCTTATACTTCTACATCCCATTTCCTTAGCTTTAGTGACAACATCTCTTGGTTCCAATTTCTGCATTTTGAAAATATTCTGTGAAATATCATAATTTTGACAGAATTTGCATCTAAATGTACAGCCAATAGTAGAAATAGATAATGTAGTACTCTGAGGAAAGAAATGAAAAAATGGTTTCTTCTCAATAGGATCTACTCCAACCATTGATAATTCACCATACATAGGAAAAAACAATTTTCCATCAATATTGTGACGTGTCTTACAGAAACCAGTTGATCCTATTGGGATAAGACATCGTCTAACACAAAGATTACATCTGATTTTGTTATTTTCAGTTACACAAAGTAATGCTTCTCTCAATGTAATCAAATGGTAATTGGTTAGAACTTTAATAATAACCTTGTTTAGAAATAATTGCTTTTAATAATTCTAATTTTATTATTAATATTTCTGCTTGAATTGATAATCAAATAAAGGAATATTGTTAATGAAATGAATAATAATTATTTATTTATAACAGTTTACTATTTACTTGTGTTCATATTAAAATGTTATTAGGTTTCCACGTATCTATAGCTGGTTCTATTGATAAATCAGTAGATCGAGCTTTTGAAAATAAATTTACAACTTTTCAAATCTTCACTAGAAATCCTAGAGGATGGATGTTTTCTGATATCAACAAACAAGAAGTTAGTAGATTCATAAAAAAATGTAATGAACATAAATACAAATATCCTATAGCTCATATGCCATACCTTCCAAATTTAGCTTCTTCAAATGAAGAGAATTATAATAAGTCAATATCTACACTCATATCAGAAATGAATCGATGCAGTATACTAAAAATTCCTTATCTTGTAACTCACCTTGGTAGTCATCTTGGAAAAGGTGAATCTATAGGATTAAAAAGAGTAATTAATGCCTGTAACATTGCTCTAATAGAATCCGATAATAACGTTATTCTTCTTCTTGAAAACACTGCTGGAACAAAGAATAGTATTGGTTCAAAATTTGAAAATATAAAATTTATTTTAGATAATATTGAGAATAATAAAAGAATAGGTGTTTGTTTCGATACTGCTCATGCCTTTGCTGCAGGATATGACCTGAGAAGTAGTGAAGACGTTGAAATAACTCTAAATCTCTTAGATAATATAATAGGTTTTGATAAAGTTAAAACTATTCACCTTAACGATTCAAAATCTGCGTTCAATTCTCATTCAGATAGACATGAACATATAGGTTTAGGATATATAGGTGAAGAAGGTTTCAGATCACTTCTAAAACATAAGATAGTAAAAGAATCTCCATTAATATTAGAGACACCTGTAGATTCGAAAAGAGGTGATTTAGAAAATTTGAAAAAGGTTATTGAGCTTGTTGAACAATAATAAAAATTAATCTATGAATTTTGTTAGCACTAAATTATTGGTTAAGCCAAATAATCTTGTTTTGAGAATAAAACTGCTCTTATACCTCCACACGGATTAGATACATCCTTTTCGCTATGGGAATAAATGTTCTAGCAGTGAAATCAGAATTCCTTCCTTTTTCACCCTAAAATTCCGAGATGAAATTAGGTCAATTGTCCTTGATTATCTTGTTTCGCACCCAAAGAGGATTTCTCGATCCAGTTACTGTACATCTTATTATGGTGCTCCTCAACGGATTTGGAGTTGTAGAGATTCAGCAGGGGCATTACTACTCGTCTAGTCTCACCAGTAGTTTTCGTAACAATGATTTTGAGGTGCTCTTCATCAAAGCCAATCGGGACCTGTCCTGTGTTGAGCCATTTTCTAATCACTGCCGTCTCGAAATTCTTATCATAATAAAGCAGGTCACCACACCTTAGGAAGGCCTCAACTATGTCAAGACCATGATCTGAGACAATTTGCGAGACTAAACTTGCTTTCTTTAACGCATCCTCTGGCCCGGTTTGAAAAAGCTCCTTAAGCTTATCAACGGCGAATCGAGATTGTTCAAACCATGGCACCTCGCCCATCAATTTAGAGAACTCGCCCAGTAGCCCGAGATAAATCAGGTTTGCATCAGTATAACCCTTCTCATCATGAACATTACGTAGCATAGAGATCGCCAAGTCTTTAAGATCAGCAATACGTTTTCTCTGTGAAAACCAGTACGAGTCATCTTTCTTATCCGCAGTCCTTATTTGGAATTCCCTGTTCAAAGCTTCAATACTAGCCTCAATATTGGAAATACGTTGCGCTAAATTAAATTGAGGTAAAATTGGAATGTCATCTCTGACATCGATAGGCGGAGAGGTTCTTGCATCTGTAGCTTTTTCGATTCGTTTTCTTCGCGTCGCATCAAAAGGTATGTCCGCTAACTTGTAAAGGTCATGTAGACCTCGAGGAAAAACGCTGTAAAAGCTACTCATACTCTTCATCCCAGCGGCTTTCCTGATCTGTCTAACGGAGGCCTTTGGGTGCTTTTTAATATAATCAATAGATCTTTCTTTGAATTTATTATCCATGACAATATTATAGTAGCTAACCCTCATTAATAATCATAACGTTCCCGTTCTGTGGGTCGTGAAAAACGCAAGCTAGTTATACCAAAATAACCATATTATTTCCATCTCTTGTTCCACTAGGAATTGTAGCCTTTTTCTGTTCCCATCTATGAGCAATGACAGGATGGTTTTGGATTGCAACAGAACATTAGGGAACGTTCCGAACGTCGGGAACGTTGGGAACGTTCTGGTAGCTTCATTGGCTACGATAATAAATACTCAAAGTTTCACAGTGATATGACCAAGACACAAAGAAAGCAAAGATGACTCAATATTATTTGAACTTGAATCTTGACACCCGAAACTGGATATAGCAAGAATACCTTTTTAATAAAACAATTCATCTAAGATTGCTACATGTCTGATATATTTTCTGATTTATTTTTCGATTTGAATCCTCAACAGCTAAAGGCTGTTAATGAAAATGACAACCTCTTCTAATCATAGCTGGTGCAGGTTCAGGTAAGACCAAAGTTATAACAACTAAGGTCATCAACCTGATAAGATCTGTTGTCAAAGCTAGCAGTATCCTCGCGTTAACATTCACAAAGAAAGCTACGGAAGAGATGCCCACTCGAGTAATGATGTTTGTAGATTAGGAGTACGATCTGCAGATATCGATGTTTCACTCTTTCTGCAACCAGTTCATGTGAGACAATATTCTAGAATCGTGTATTAGTTTTATTGTCAAGTCTACTACTGTATTTCAAAAGAACTGGATCTAGTGAATCTTTAACGAATCTCTGAGCACGTATAGAAGCGTCTCCAGTATAATTTACTGGATTTAGTATCTTATCTAATTCAGATTTATTGATAAGTTTACTTATTTTCTTATCATTCTTAATTAAATCTTTTAGAGGATTTGCGTTACCTTTCTTAATTTCATCCCATGCTTTAAAAGAATATTCTCTAATTAATTCATGAATCTTTTGTCTGTTTTCTCCTTTTTTAACCAATTCAAACATTAATGCTTCAGTTCCAGCAAATATTCCGAATTTTGAAAGATTTTTCTTTATAACATTGATATTAACAACTATGTTTTTAGAAATCTGTTGATACAGTATTAGACATTCATCAATTGATAGAAAACTTTCTGGTAATATTATTCTTCTATTTGCAGAATCATCAAGAGTTCTTTCAAATATGCTTAGTGAAGCATTCATAAATGAAACTACAGGTAACGCAGAAACATATCTAGCTAATGAGCATATTCTTTCAGATTTAACAGGATTTTGTTTAAATGCCATTGTCGAAGAACCTACTTGAGATTTACTTATAGGTTCAGAAAGCTCGCCAAACAACGGAGACTGAAATATTCTCAAGTCAAGACTGAATTTATGTGCACTTTGAGCAATACTTGAGAGTGCTGATAAAATCAGTAAATCGACCTTTCTAGGATATGTTTGAGAAGTAATTTGAAATACATCTAGACCTAGTTTATTCATTACTTTGTTTTCAAGATCTCTTGGCTCACCTTTTTCTTTTAAGAGATTTTTGTAACTCGCTGATGTGCCTACTGCACCTTTCAGACCTTTGCCTTTAATAAATTTCTCTCTAAGAGTCTCTATATTAATAATATCTAATAATAGATCTTGAGCATATGATGCAAATCTATAACCAAGTGTAGTAGGTTCTGCGGGTTGTATATGCGTCCAACCCATACATGTCAAATCAGAATATTTTAGTATGTTAGATCTCATAGAATTTAGGCAATTTACAAGTCTTGTGAGTATAATATCTGTCGCTTTAAGAAACTTGATTATCTCAACATTATCTTCGATATCGGCAGATGTAGCACCTAAATGTATTTTTTTTCCGCCAATACTGGTCTGTTCAGCGTATGCTTTGATTTCAGCCATGATATCATGTTTTATCTCCTCTTCAATCTCATGAGATCTTATTAGATCAATATTATTCACTTTTGATTTAATGTCTTTAGATTCTTCTTCTGTCACTAATCCATATTCAACCTGAGCTTCAGCTAGTAGACTCCATATTTGCCTCCAATATGATCTTGTTGTTATCTCAGAAAATACATTTCTCATTTCTTCACTTCCATATCTCCAAGTAAATGGCGAAATGAATGTATGATGATCATAGATTTCTTTGTTTTTCTTAGACAATTTTGCGCAACTGTAATTGTATAATTAACTATAAATTAAATGTTACATGCAATAATATGAAGTTATTATCAAATAATACCATATTTAAGTATAGCCTAATTTGATAGTATCTATAGTTGGAAAGGATTGTCGATTCTTAAGATATTTAAAGTAGAAGTTATAATAGAAAACAAAACTTCTATTAGAGATCCTGAAGGCGAAACAATCTTGCATGATCTTTTGGTAAAGAATGGATTTACACAAATAAAAGATGTTAGAACCGCTAGAATGCTTCTGTTAGAAGTGCAAGCAGAAAATAAAAATCAGGCAAAAGATATTGTAGTTAGAATGTGTAATGAATTGAGAATATTTAATCCAATAGTAAGTATATGTAAAATCAATGTAGTAAGTGATTAATAAGTGAAGATTGGAATAATAGTGTTTCCAGGAAGTAATTGCGATAAAGATACAATACATGTTTTAAGTAATGTATTGAAAATAGAATGTGAGTTACTATGGTATAAAAAATCTGATTTAGATGATTTTGATGCTGTTATCATACCTGGAGGTTTCTCATATGGAGACTATCTAAGAGGAGGAGTAATTGCAGCTTTTAGTCCAATAATGAATGAGGTAAGGAAAATGGCTGAAAAAGAAAAACCAGTACTAGGAATATGCAATGGTTTTCAAATATTAGTAGAAGCTGGATTACTTCCTGGGGCGTTAATGACTAATGCTTCACTAAAATTTGTATGTAAATGGACTAAACTTAAAGTTTTAACTAATAGAACAAATTTTACTAATGATTGTATTGAGAATTCACTTTTGAACATGCCTATTGCGCATCATCAAGGAAGATTTTTTGTAGATAGGAAAGATTTGAGTAGAATTATTAGAGATGATCAAATAGTATTTTCTTATGTGGATGAGAATGGAGAAGCAAAAGATGAAGCAAATCCAAATGGTTCTATTCTAAACATTGCTGGTGTATGTAATAAAAAGGGAAATGTAGTAGGGTTAATGCCACATCCTGAAAGATCTAGTGAATCAATACTAAGTCCATTTGGAAGTGAAGATGGACTGCAAATATTTAGATCACTCATAAATAGTTTAAAATAGGGGAAACTATCTTTGGATATAGTTCTTAATCTATCATTAACTGAAGAAGAGAAAAAAGTATTAAGAAACAAGTTAGGAAGAGAACCAAATCTATTAGAATGGGCATTAGTAGATGCTGAATGGTCCGAGCATTGTAGCTATAAATCTTCTAAACCAGTTTTAAAGCAACTTCCAACTACTGGAAACAGAGTGTTACTGGGTCCAGGTTTTGATGCTGGTGTCATAGACATAGGGGATGGCTATATTGTAACTATTCATATAGAAAGTCATAATCATCCTTCAGCAATCGACCCATACGGTGGAGCAGCAACTGGAATTGGTGGAGTTATCAGAGATATTCTATCTGTTGGTACTAGACCAATAGCTTTACTTGATTCAATTAGATTTGGAGATATAAAAAATATGGCAAATTCAAGATGGCTCTTCAAAAATGTAGTAAAAGGGATATCTGATTATGGTAATTGTATTGGTGTCCCGACAGTTGGAGGAGAAGTGGGTTTTGACAATAGTTTTGAAAAGAATTGTTTGGTAGATGTCGTTTGTGTTGGGTTAGGAAAAATAGAAAACCTTGTTTTAGCGGAAGCAAAATACTCTGGTGACAGTATTGTAATTATGGGAGGTAGTACTGGTAGAGATGGAATTAATGGAGTAAAGTTTGCTTCAAAAGTATTAAGTGATGAATCTGAAAGTGAAAGATCAGCAGTTCAAATACCAAATCCTTTCTTAAAAAAACTCATTATAGAAGCTACTCTTGAATCTGTAGCTACAGGACTTGTTAGAGGTCTTAAAGACTTAGGTGGAGGCGGT
>DATBXD010000055.1:0-3819 GCA_036514475.1 Nitrososphaerales archaeon | reverse complement strand
ATAATTGTTGTTAATTGTAATCTGGAAACAGTTTCAACTGATTATGATATGAGTGATCGTCTTTATTTTGAGGAATTATCATTAGAGCGTATTTTAGATATTAGTGACAAAGAAAATCCAATTGGAATAGTTACTTGTGTTGGGGGCCAAACAGCAAATAATCTTTCGCCTAAGATAACAAAAAACGGGGTGAAAATTCTAGGTACACAGAGTGAAGATGTTGACATGGCTGAAGATAGGTCAAAGTTTAGTGAATTACTTGATGAATTACACATGGTACAACCTCAATGGAGTAAATTTGCATCTGTAGAAGATGCTAGAATCTTCTCAAGAAAAGTTGAGTATCCAGTAATGGTGAGGCCTTCATATGTGTTAAGTGGAGCTGCAATGAAGGTAGTTTGGAATAGTGACCAATTGGAGCGATTTCTAAAATTGGCAACTAGAGTTAATCAAGAATATCCAGTTGTTATAAGTAAATTCATTGAGGACGCGATGGAGATTGAGGTTGATGCGGTATCTGACGGTGATAATGTTTTGATAGGTTCGATAATAGAACATATAGAAAAGGCCGGTATTCATTCAGGTGATGCTATAATGGTTTCCCCACCTCAAGGATTAGATATAAAAATAGAGGAGACTATCATTGACTATACTATTAGAATTGCCAAAGCGTTAAATGTTAAAGGCCCTGTCAATATTCAATTCATCGTAAAGCAAAATACAGTATATGTAATAGAATGTAATCTTAGAGCGTCAAGATCTATGCCTTTTATTTCAAAATTAACAAACGTTAATCTTATGGATGCTGCTTCGCTTGCAGTTATAGGAAGAAGTGTGAAACCTTTCTTAAATGTTGTTAGAAGAAGCGTAGTTGGGGTTAAAGTACCTCAATTCTCGTTTACTCAGCTTGAAGGAGCTGATTTGATACTCGGTGTAGAGATGCAGTCCACAGGTGAAGTTGCGTGCTTTGGAAGTAATTTTCTTGATGCGCTTAGTAAAGCTATGGTTGCAGCGGGTTACAAAACTCCTAGATCTGGAGGAAAAATATTTGTCACCATTGGTGGTACTGAAATGAAGAAAAAAGTACTTCCAATAATTAACTGTCTACAAAATCTTGGATATGCTATACTTGCTACAGAACACACTTCAGATTTTCTAACTGAGAACGGATTAAAGAATATTGACACAATCTACAAGTTATCTGAACCTGATAGGAAACCTAATGTTGAGGACTATCTTATTTCTGGAAAATTAGACCTTATAATAAATATCCCTCAATCATCTACAGTTGAGAAATATGTTGATATGCTTGAAGATGAATATATTATTCGAAGAAAGGCAGTAGAGCTTGGTATTCCTGTGCTCACTAATCACGAAACAGCTTTTGTATTTGTAAAGAGTTTGGAATGGATGCAAAATAACAAGCCCACTATAGATACGTTATATTAAAACAGTGGAAGAAATCGTTATTAGAGTCATTTGAGGAGGCAAGCGTTACACGGTAAGTCTCTAAGTGATAGGTTCATAAGGACCTTCAGCATAAAGGGTTGAGCCGTAGGGAATACAAAACAAATGGTAAATGTACAACAGTTTGCAAAATTGGTCAAGGAGGCCAGAGAAAAGGCTAAGAAAAGAGGCTTTTCACAATCCTTTGATTTAGTAGTGTCATTACGTGATATTGATATAAAGAAGCAGGAAATGAATATTAACGAAGTAGTTTATTTGCCAAAGAAGTTTTCAAAGAAACCGCTTGTTTGTGTGTTCGCTGGTGGTGATTTAGCTTTGAGAGCTGGGCGTGGTGGAGCGGATAGAGTTATTGAGCCTGATGAATTAGATAAGAAATCTACTGACAAGAGACAGTTGAGAAAGATTGCAAATGACTATATGTTCTTTCTTTCTGAAACGGCGTTAATGCCCAAAATAGGTAAAACTTTTGGCCAATTCTTGGGACCCAGGGGTAAAATGCCTACACCTTTGCCACCTAATGCACCTGTTGAAGGACTTATTGCACGGTTTGTGTCTGCAGTTCGCGTTAGAAATAGGGGGGGTTTAGCGATCTCTTGTAAGATAGGTGATGAAGGTATGAGCAATGAAGATTTAACTGAGAATGCTTTATCTATTTATAACGTAATAGAAAAAAAACTTCCTTCAGGGTTTAATAATGTAAACAAAGTTATGATAAAGATGAGTATGGGTGAACTTGTAGCGATATCTCCGGTGAACTAAATGGCTACATCTACAAAAAGAGTTTATTCAGCTAAAAAGTCTGAAATGCTGAATAAATTGGCCAAGTATAATATGGATAATAATGTTATAGCAGTTTCTAAGATACGTAAAGTAAGAGCAAGTCAAATGATGTTACTTAGAAAGAATTTTAGAAAAGAATTGAGCGTAATAGTGGTAAAAAACAAAATTGCGAAAATTGGTCTCAAGTCTTCCAATAATGACATGGAGAAGTTTATTGATCAGCTCACTGATCAAAATGCTCTAATTTTCACAAACATGAATCCGTTTAAACTTCAACTTATGCTTGATAAGAATAAGATAATATTGCCAGCAAGATCTGGAGATATTGCAACGGAGGATATTATTATTCCCGCTGGAAATACTGGAATACCTCCAGGTCCTGTGTTAAGTGAATTCAAAGAGCTTAAAGTTGCAACGAAGATTGATGCTGGAAATATCTCAGTTAATGAAGACACAGTGGTCTTAAGAACTGGGGAACAAGTGTCACCAAAGCTAGCTGGGATGTTAGCAAGATTGTCAATTAAGCCTATAAAAGCTGGATTATCATTATCTTCAGCTTATACAAATGGCTTAATCTTTACCGGGCAGAATCTACATATAGATCTAGATGAATATCGTCGTAAAATAAATGAGGTTCATGGTAATGGCCTAAGACTTGGTGTAAACTCCTTGTACTATTCAGAAGAAACTACACCGCTTATTTTAGGAAAAGCTCTACTAAATGCAAAATCATTATCTATAACATCAGCCTACTTGTCAGCAGACACCATACGTGACGTTATTGCTTTTAATGAAAAAAATGCACTTGCTATTCTAAATCTGGCTAAAATAAAGAATAGTGATACGTGAATACACATACTGAATCAAAAGCGATAAAGGTTCAAAGAAACCGGATACTCATAATTAATGTTTCATATACTGCAAAATATGAATTCGATAATAAAGTGATATCTGGTCAATAAGTTAACCTTGCTGCATCTAAAAAAACGACGTTATAATATGAAAGCACTTTAGTTACTCATAAAACGATCATTCTGAGAAGTTATTATCCCATTTTCCTTCGCTTAGTTCCTTCTGAAATTCTCTAGGGTCTTTGTCTTCAATTTTTATGCCCATGCTCACACATGATCCAACAACTTCTCTTGCTACCGATTTAATTGTTTTTCCATAAGATTGGTCCTTTTTAGCTCTAGATACTTTAAGTAATCCCTCAAAAGTCAAATTTCCTATCAATTCAGTATTGGGTTTCCCTGAACCCTTTTCAACGTTTGCTGCTTTGACAATAAGTGCTGATGTTGTAGGAACACCTACTTCAATTTCAAAAGTTTTTGTTTCGGTTTCAACATTAACTTTTACAGGTACTCTCATACCATGATAGTCTTTCGTTTTTTCATTTATTTCCTTAACTATCATCATAACATTTACTCCTAATGGCCCTAAAGCTGGTCCTAATGGAGGTCCTGCGTTTGCTTCTCCACCTATAACTAATGCGCTAATTGTTTTTTTTTCTCCCAATGAACATCCCTTCTAAACTGCTTGCCTTGGCTTCATCTAATCTTGGTTATAAGTCTT
>DATBXD010000054.1:0-2401 GCA_036514475.1 Nitrososphaerales archaeon | reverse complement strand
GAACCGTACCGCCAATTCTTATGCAGACTTGACTAAGACGGATATATACAGCTCAAACTTCATAGAACACAGAGATGTGTTAAAGATGAACTGTCCTAAATGTGGAAAAAAGATGACTCAAACAAATCAGTCACCCGCTGTATTTATCGCTGAAAACGTTTCGGAGAAGTTTGACTCACTAATAGTTTAGAAGATTATGGTATGCAGTTCTAAACACTCCGACTATTCATATTTCATTCTAGAGGATGAAAATAATTTAAAGGTAACCGGGTTTGGTGCGTCAGATTACCCTCTCAATATTAGAGAAAGTTTTATTCTAAACGCTTCACCATCAGTTAATGAACACAATATCGAACCCTTACCTCTGGTAACAGTTTAAGAAGCAGATAGAATAAAACCACTTTATTATCCGAGCTCTAGATTCTTAGATAATCTGGAGATAGAGTCAGATGCTCCATATATGATAATTTGCTATCAGAGTTTATTATCAAGACGTAAATCACATTCTATCTAAATATTTTTTCTTCTTCTCTTGATACTCTTCTTGTGTTATTGCCTCTGAGTCGAGTAGTTCCTTAAGTTTCTTCAACTGGGTCATTGAATCATCATGACCATAAGACCCATCAGGATTCGATCTACATGAATAGAACTCATTTCTCATTTTCCTATTATCTAGGCCAAAATCTTGCGAAAGCTGGATTAATTATCATTCTTAAAAGTAATTGATACATATTCGTTGAATATGGTAGTTTAGAGAGAACCTACTAGAGCGACGTAATGAAAAAGTTTCAAACATGAATTCTACATCTATTAATCAGTACTTATTTCTAAGGCTGAAATAGGAGAGTTTCAGATAGTCTATGTTAAATTTCTAAGCTTTTCTTTTGGCTTTGCGAGCCGCCGGTACTTTAGTACTTCTTACGACGAATTTCTCATGAACCTTAGGAGCTTTCAAATCATCTAGCATACGTTCCCTTGCCATCGCCTCAAACCTTGGGTCTAGTAAAAGGTCTATTACTTTGTCCATTGATTCAGCTCCTTGCATCCTCTTAAGCTCAGCTAAACGTAAATAATTAGTATGAGATACCCTTATGAACGGCTCAAGTGAAAGCAATTCTCGTTTCAATATAGTAAAAAATGCTATTACTATATAAATCTTCCTTGAAAAAGGGGTGTGTATCTTATCCCAAAATCGTTCCACCCCTTGCTGAAGAGAATTAACAAGTTGGTGAGGAAGGTTAGGCTGGGTGAGTTTTGGAGTGGTTTTTGGAGGAGGTATGGACATGCGGTGCTTGAGCAAAGTCAGGTCGAATGGATAATTAAGGCTAAGCAGGAAGGTGTGTTGAAGAATGAAGATATTGCGAATGCGCAGGGCATCTCTGTCAGCAGGGTTCAGCAGCTCTACCGCGCCTACAGGAAGAGTGGCGCAATACCTGTTCTTAAGAGGGCGGGAAGACCAAGATCTCCTGACGTTACTCCAGATGAGCGAGATATTGTCAAGCATGCTTTTGAGAGGTTCAGGATGTGCGCATGCTACCTGGAGAAGGTCATCCAGTTTCACTACGGTATCAAGATCAATCATAGGCGGATTCACCGTATTCTTCTGGAGGAGGGCTTGGCCGTGAACGAGCCCCGCAAACAGAGAAGAAGAAAATGGATCCGCTACGAGAGGGAGCACTCGAACTCACTGTGGCATACTGACTGGCACAAGATCAATGATCCAAGATGGAGAGGACAGTGGCTTATCGCGTATGAAGATGACTCATCCAGACTCATCACAGGGTACGGAGTGTATCCAACCCTGACCTCAAACTACTCGGTTGAGACGCTGAACTTGGCAATAGACAGGTATGGAAGACCAAAGTCAGTGATATCGGATCACGGCTCAACCTTCTATGCCGTAGAATCAGTTGCAAGAGAAAAGGGCTTAACCGTATTCGAGAAGTACCTCCTCAAGAACAAGATCAGGTTCATAACAGGAAGAGTGGACCACCCCCAAACAAACGGCAAAATCGAGAAGTTCTTCGACACCTTCGAAAAGAAAATAAGGTTCTTCTCAACAATAGATGAGTTCATGCACTGGTACAACGAGATCAGACCCCATGGCGCATTCGACCTATTAAAGGCCGAAACACCAATCGAGATCTATTACAAAAGAAAAGCAGACCCCGAACACCTCACCAACCCAGACACACTAACAATAGGGATGGAATAATTCCGTGATAAAACATGAAAAAGGGGTGTGGGACAAAATTCAGTCATGCTCATTTAGCCGTAAGGGGTCATCAACCGTTAGGCTAATCTTTTCGTCGGATCTCGAATGAAGAGCCACTGAGTCCGGTGACATGACTCTTCTTTTCGCATGCTCTCCTTTTCAGGGCGACTGAGGTGACGAAGCAAA
>DATBXD010000053.1:0-3541 GCA_036514475.1 Nitrososphaerales archaeon | reverse complement strand
CTTTATCTTTTGACTCTTCAAATCTCAAATTCACCATCGACTCTTGCAAGGCTAACTTAAAAACCCGTGCTTAATCAAAGTCGCTAAAGCTGGAGTCTTTTCATTCTTCTATTTTCGTGAAAAGCCTAATCTTCCCCTTCCTTGTCATCTTCTTAATAGTTATCTCTCTTCGCATAGCTTTGAGGCGTGTTCTATACTTCTCACTATGCACTATGCTAACTGGACGCCTACTTCGCGTGAACTTAGACGCGACCCCAAGATTATGTTCAGCAAGCCTTCTTGAAATATTATTGGTATACCCCGTGTAAAAATGCCCCGTTCTGCACTTGAGAATATATACAAAAAAAGGCAAATCAAACACTCCAGAAGAACCAATTTATTAAACTACATGTTAATCAAGAAATCAAAATAGACAGTTCATTCGATTCTTATCTGATACATGGTGAGGAACTGAAGTAAACCCAGTTGTTTCGATGTTTTAATAAATCAAATATCTTTCATCGAGTCTTTTAAAGAAAAAAATAATAGGATTAAATATATTAAATATACTCCAATTGAATGAGATTATATCGTATAATTGAACCTAATCCTTAAAGTAGTCATGACGAAACATCTTTTGTGGGCCCGTAGCCTAGTAAGGATTATTTGCTTGAAGCATTTAACCCTAGAATGGATCAGGGCGTTGTGAGCAACACGTAAGCCTCCGAAGCCAAAGATCCAGGGTTCAAATCCCTGCGGGTCCGTTTAAAAGCCCAAGTATTTGGGCTGAGTCCATACTCTCTATTTAACATTCAAATGGCATTTCAAAGATAGTAAACTTTGTTATTTCTTAAAAAAATTGGGTTCATCCATCTAAAAAAGTCAACCATATTTCATAGTCTAAGGTGTTCTACTTTCTAGACAAGCCGTTCCAATAAATAGACTTAAACACTCTGCTTACCATATAATTAATAAGAGGTTAAACGAATGGAAAGTAAAAATATATTTTTCGGAACTACGGTCGTTTTGGCGTTTGTACTGTTAGCCGCGGCTGGGCTTTATCTTACAAATGTACCAAAAGCTGACTCTGAAACACCTATTGTATCGGGTAATCTTCAGGTTACGCCGAGTCAAGATCTGGGAGACACCAAGGTTTCAACTGCCACTGTAGGCGTCCAGTCATCAAGCTACCTAAGTGGAAGGATTCTAACTGTGTCTGGAACAGGTGTAGTTAGTGTGAAGCCAGATAGATCAAAGATTCAGATGGCTATCCTTGCTGAAGCTCCTACCGCCGAGATTGCGTCAGTAAAGAACGCAGAAATCTTCTCTGTGCTTCTGAAATCTCTTCTTGACCATGGCATACTAAGGGACAATATCGAAACGGTGCAATACTCGATTAACCCAATCTACGAGTATAATGTTAAGGTCCCGTATATAATTAGTTATCGAGCCTACCACACAATCTCAGTGACTGTGGTGCCTTCTCAAATTGAAGACCTTGGTAAACTAACGGGTAAGATTATTGACATGTCTGTCTCTGCAGGGGTGAACCAGATTAACAGCATTCAGTTCACTGTATCTGATGAGAGACTCGGAGGAATAAGGGATGATACTTTGAAAGGCGCCGTTTTTGACGCTCAGAAAAAGGCGGCTGTCATTGTATCAGCTCTTGGAGTGAAGATTCTTGGAGTACAGCAAGTAAGTGAGAGCAGTTATTTCCCCACACCTGTCTATAGTGGAGATATGTCATTAGTAGGTGCTAAGGCGAGCACTGAGTTAGTTCCTGGAGACCTTAAAATCTCGGGATCAGTAGGTATAACCTATGAGATAGGCAACTGAGCATTCGAAGCTCAGCTCACTTCTACGCTAATCCAAAGTCGTAGTAAGGTCTACTCTCGAATATACCGTAAAGTGTAGGCCTTATGGTGGATTAGTTTTTCTTCATAATGGTCTTCCGCCTCAAAACATCGTAAATAGTTTTTGCTGATGACTAATCATCAAGGTATATTATCACTTCAATAATGTCTTCAAAGAATAATTAACTGTTTATTCTAATATGATTCTACTTATCAAGATTTAGAATTTACGTGGTGAAATCAAAAACAATAAATGGGTGGTGTTAATTTTGAAATTTCAGAGGAAATTCAATGACTCAGTTTAATGTTAATGTAGGGCGTTTTGATCCGTATAAGAACTTCAAATTCAAAGTCAAGTGGGATGGTAAATACGTAGCAGGTGTTTCAAAGATTAGTCCTTTGAGAAGAACCACGGAGGTCATAACTCATAGGCATGGAGGTGATCCATCTACTGAAAGAAGATCGCCTGGACGGACTCACTATGATCCAATAATTCTGGAGCGAGGCGTTACTCACGATCCTGAGTTTGAGAAATGGGCAAACAAAGTCTGGAATTACAACAGTGGACTAGGGACTGAGGTCTCTTTGAAAGATTTTCGTAAAGACATTATTCTTGAAATGTATAACGAGGCAGGGCAACTTGTTATTGCTTACAAGATTTTTCGCTGTTGGGTCTCGGAATATCAAGCGATACCTGAATTAGATGCTAATGGTCAGGCAGTTGCTATTCAACATGTAAAGCTAGAAAACGAGGGTTGGGAGAGAGATGAAAGCGTCAAAGAACCAGTTGAACCCTCTTTAAATCCTAGCTTTTAATGGAGTTAGAATTTTGATGTCACCTGATACGCTGCGTTCACCTAAGGTTGAAAAGGGCGCATTAGTAGCGATAAGTTCTGACTCTCCAGATCCTGCTCATTATCCTATCTCTTCACTTTTTGGTTTCCAATATAATCCAGACAAGCTTACTCGAACGCTTACATATCCAGGCGATGAGACTTTGACTGGTTTTGATAAAACCAAAGAAACCCATGAAGTACCTATTGAGATAATTAGCTTAACTTTAGAACTTGATGCATCTGATAATCTTGAAAAGGAACAAGAACTTACAGTGAAGTATGGGTTACATCCTTCACTGGCTGCCTTGGAATCATTGATGTATCTTGACACAAGTGGAGATAGAGAGGAAAAGTCTTTTGTGGTGTTTTTCATATGGGGGGGGAATCGCATATTACCGGTACGCTTGTTGAATATGGTGGTTTCAGAGGAGGCTTTTGATCCGGTTTTAAATCCTATTCGTGCAAAGATAGATTTAAGCATGAAAGTGTTGGGGCGTTCGGATCTTATGAAAAGCTCTTCAGGGTACAATGATTATGAAACCTATTTGAATCACAAGGGAGCGCTCGCTTTGCTTTACAGAAAGCATCTTCTTGACCACAAGTATTCTAGAGAGGTTTCACGTGGGATTCATCAATACATGACAAAGAAAACTCAAATAAGAAGAAAAGAGAAAAGTTAGCAGTTGACATAACTCATTGCAATGTGAGGTTTTTCCCCTTTATTTCATCTTTTATTTCTCTATTTGAATAAATTCTCTCATGATTGAATCTTGAAATAATTATTCTATTAAGCATCCAGAAGATGCTCAGACTAATCATGTAAAGGTCAATTTCTAGGCTCTCGATAATAGTGTCTATTCCTATCAGAAT
>DATBXD010000052.1:0-3855 GCA_036514475.1 Nitrososphaerales archaeon | reverse complement strand
TGGTTGTTCTTATCTTCGGTGCTGGCAAAATCCCTCAGTTAGCTAAATCCATAGGGCGTGCAAGAGGCGAGTTTGAAAAAGGCAAATTTGAGGGGGAAGAGGAAGTTAGGAAGGCACGCGAAGATAGTAAAAAGACTGAGGGAACTGAGCGTGAGAAGCTAGAGAATGCTGCGAAAGCTCTTGGCTTGAACGTGGAAGGAAAGAGCGACGAAGAACTGCGTGAAGAATTAAAGAAAGCAATTTAAGAACTAGCTAGATATAATAGTCCTGTTCTGGTATCTCTTCGCGTAAGAGTGAAGGGATGAGTTTTCTCCTTGCCTACTTAGAAGTTACTAAACCTAGGATATGGTTGCTCCTAGTGTTTACGGCTTTAGGAGGATTCTTGGTTGCGTCAGAAAACATAATACCATTTGCTACCGGAGCAACTGTTTTGACAGCAGTTGCTTTAGGTTCAGCTGGATCTAATACACTCACTAACTATATCGATAGGGACATCGACGCCGTTATGGATAGAACTAAGCTAAGACCTCTACCTACTAAACGACTAACTCCCGCTTCTAGAGCACTACACTTTGGACTTTTCTTATCAGCTGGATCTCTTATTCTGTCATCTTTTATCAATCCAATATGCCTAGTTCTGATGCTTCTTGGAATATTTGACAACGTTGTAATCTACAGCCGGCTCCTAAAGAGGCGAAGCCCCTTAAACATAATCTTAGGTGGTTTCTCAGGTGGAGCACCAGTTCTGATAGGTTACGCAGCGGTTACAAACGGGGTGTCCACGGTTGCTCTTCTGATGGCCCTACTTGTCATCATCTGGATCCCCACACATATTTGGAGTCTTGCGTTGCACAGCAAAGATGATTATTCCCGGGTCAACGTGCCTATGCTTCCAGTAATTGTTAGCGACAAAACGGCTATCAGAGTAATATCTGCATCATCGATTCTTATGGTGGTTTTTAGCTTATCCCCTCCTCTTCTCTCATCTTTCGGAGCCATATACCTATACTCAGCAGTGATTCTAGGGGTATTAATGTTGGTTCTGAACCTTTGGTTATTCATCAAACCTTCAAAAGAAGTCTCTTGGATCGTCTTCAAAGCATCAAGCCCATATCTAGGCCTTCTTTTCTTAGGTTTCATGCTTGACGTCTTGCTGAGCTAGTAATCTCATAGTTGAAACGATATCGATATGAAAGAATTTATAAGTTACCTTTAGAACAACAATCAAGTTGCCTTTATCTCTTCTTGAAGCAGTACAAGTAGCGATCGATGAACTTCTTGACAAACACAACATATCAGTAGAAACGAAAGACTTGACTTCCGTAGAAAAGTTCAACAACGAATATGAACTCTTATTTCACTCCAAAGGTATCCCAGAAAATTCTGAATTCTCATCTCGATGTTTAGTAGATGTTTTATCAGGGTCTACCAGAATTGAGATTCAGAAAAACGACAGCTAGTAATTAACCATCCTAGCCGTGTGAAGAATTACTTCTTACTACAAAATTTTCTTTACCAATAACACTAATTATCTGAAACCCTTTTACGACTACTGGTACATTGATTATTAAAATCTTTTAATACTCTATCTTGCGAACTGTGCATAATACTTGTGTAATTTATTCGGGTGTGGTTGAGTTGGTTAAGAATCGTCTTAAAGCCGTTATTCTTGCCGGAGGACTTGGCACAAGGTTAAGACCATATACTTTATTTCTGCCTAAACCAATGCTACCCTTAGCAGATAAACCTCTACTGCAATATACTATAGAATGGCTAAGTAGTCACGGTGTTAAGGATGTTCTGATATCAGTTAGTTATCTACGAAAATCGATCGAGGATTATTTTCAAGATGGTGAAGAATTCGGAGTGAATATCACATATTTCAAAAGTGGAACTCCTCTAGGAACAGCTGGTCAATTGAAAGAGGTTGAGGTAGGAATCGACTCAACTTTCCTATGTGTTTACGGTGACTCTTTCTATAATTTCGATTTGTCATCAGCCGTAAAATTCCACAAGTCCAAAAAGGCTTTAGCCACGATGGTCCTTAAGAAGTATAAAACTTCAATGAAATACGGTTTTATTGATATCGATTCTTCGGGTGCTGTAAAGGATTGGAGTGAAAAACCAGATATCGAGGGCTTCATAAACATAGGGTGCTATATTATGGAACCCTTATTTCTCAGAAGAATTCCGAAGAAGAAAATGTTTGGAATGGACATAGCTTTCAAGAACGCTTTGGAGCAGAAAGACCGCATCTATGGTTACGTTACAGATGGTGAATTCATAGATATAGGCGATATGGCGAGCTACGAAGATGCAAACAGTCTTTTCACTAGCCGACTTGGAAAGATTCTCTGAGGCTTGAGTTTGCAATTCCTTTTTTTCGACAGCGAAGATAAGTCAAATTTCAATCCTATTAACCTTAACAAACCCACTTTCGACTTAACACTGGGCACTGCGACTATTCTCCAGAACTTGACAACGAAGCTTAGTATAAACGAGTATAAGCTAAGCGTAGATGACTACCTCGCTGAAACAGTCCGGCTAAAACATCGATGTGAAGTTAACCCAAATGAGGCTGAAGGGGAAACAATCCTGTTAAATGGTCGTCTATTGATTAATGAAGAAGTCAGACGGACTCTTGGAAGGAAAGGTAAGTTCACGGCTTACGTTAATCAAATACTAGTGATGGCAAAGATAAGCAAAGAAGATGCTGACGTATATCTAGGTATAAAATCGAAATCTAAAGTTATTAAAATGTTAAAGAAATTAGAGAGAGTAGACCTACCTGAATCATCTCTCATTATGTATCCATGGCAGTTAATTGAATTAAACCCAAGCGCATTAACAGATCAAGCCAAACGTTTTCCACAAAGAAATAGAAACTCAACTGAAGGGGAAGTTATAGGTTCAAGAGATAGCCTACTAGTGGATGGTGAAGCTACTATTGAGCCGCACGTGACATTCGACGTGCGGAAGGGCCCTATATGCATAGGTCATGGCGCTGAGATACAGTCATTCTCAAGGATCCAAGGACCAGCGTTTATCGGCAAGAATTCTCAGATAAGAACCGGGTTAATTCGAAGCGGCACATCAATCGGCAATGATTGCAGGATTGGAGGAGAAGTAGACTCAACGATAATATCTAATTACTCTAACAAATCGCACGATGGGTACATCGGGCACTCATACATTGGTGAATGGGTGAATATCGGTGCAGGTACTTCAAATTCCGATATGAAGAATACTTACGGCTCCATAAAAATCAATGTGAATGGAACCAGAATTGATTCTAACAATATCAAGATCGGATGCTTCATCTCTGATTACTCAAAAATTTCAATCGGTTGCTACATATACACAGGCAAGAGAATAGGTGTGGCAGCACAAACCCACGGATATGTCTGCGAGGATGTTCCAAGCTTTACTATCTATTCAAAGACATTAAAAGGACGAAACTTTGAGCTTCAGTTAGAATCCGCAGTTGAAACTCAGAAGAGAATGATGTCACGAAGAAGCATCAAACAAACCTCCTACGATACTAGATTGCTTAAAGCGGTATTCGAAGCGACACAAGATGAAAGATACAGAAAAGGTGTCTTGAAAGATAACCCTCATATAACTGACTAGCTTGAGACTTTCGAAACATTTCTAGGATTTCTCAAGGCGTCTTTGTTAAGGATATGCTCATCTCTATTTTATCATTAGGATTGTCGTTAGTATCTTTTGGTTGTTTGACTATTGTGTCTGCAACCTCCATACCTTTGATAACTTCTCCAAATACTGAATACTGTTTGTCAAGATGTGGTGAATCTGCTACAACAATGAAGAACTGAGAACCTGCACTGTTAGGAT
>DATBXD010000051.1:0-18477 GCA_036514475.1 Nitrososphaerales archaeon | reverse complement strand
AAAAGATGAGTATCGACAAGTAGAATATCTGATTTTATTTTCGATATCTCTATAGAGGCTGATAATTGGAGTTTTCTTTGTTGAGAAACCGGAAGATTTCTCATTTCATCTCTATGCAAAACGCCTATCTTCTCAGCTTCTTTCATCATAACTGAGCCAAATATTATATGTTCTACCGTTATTCCTTTACTCTTCAGAGTTTCCTGAATCTTGTTTACAACCGTAGATTTACCTACACCTGGTATTCCTACTAGCACAACTCTTTTACCGTCATACATTATTAACACCTATATTTCTAATAAGTTATTTTAGTTTATGTAAAAAGTTTGCCTCTAAGATTTACCTAGTAGTCCTGCAAGTCTTGGCATTTGTGTTTCTAGTTGCTCCTTCATTAGTGTTTGGTATAATTGTACTGTGATACTTGTCATCAATAGTATTCCTGTTCCTGACCCGAAAGTCCCCAATAGATCCGACACTGAAGCAAGCAGACCAATAATTATTCCCCCTAAGATTGTAATAACCGGAATATACCTTGAAAGTACTGATTCAACTGAAGTTTCAGCTCTTCTGAATCCAGGTACTTGAACATTAGCATTCAATAGACTCTTTGAAACTTGCTTAGGTGATAAACCGCCTATCTCAACCCAAACTATTGAGAATAGGGTTGCTAATAGAACAAAAAAGCCAACATATATTATAGCATGTAAAGGATCTATACTAACGCCAGTATTGCGTGGTGAAGATAAGTAGTACATCAAGCCTCCGTTAGGACCTGCACCAGGACTAGTTGAATTATAAGTTACTATTAAGTTTACTAAAGCATTGTCGTTGAAACGATTGAAAGAACTCCATAACGTTTGTGCTAAGAACATAAGATTTGCAGTCAGAGCTGAAACCAATATCACAGGAACGACAGAAACATAAAGTAATTTTATAGGATATGTTCCTTGAAAGCCTCTATATTTTGTTGACGTTATCGGTATCTCTATTCTTACTCCTTCGATATATACTATTATGATAATCGTTAATATGGTTACTACTAATCCGAATAGACTGGGTAAATTATTTGCTCTAAACAATACATTACTTATGTCACTTTTAATAGCTGAATCTATCATATATGGAATTATTCCAAGGGGTCCCTCTCCAGTTGGAATTAGGCTGAAGGTAAACCACATAATAGTTTGAGCTACACCAGCCATAATAAACAGACTAATACCGCTTCCTATTCCCCATCCTTTTTGTATAAGCTCATCAAGAAGTATAACAAAAATACCTGCGACGAATAGCTGAATAAGAATTATAGCCACAACTTGTGAAGATAGGTTTTTTCCATATGTTCCACTTATAATAAATGCAGATGCTTCTACTAATATAACAACTAATGTGAAGATCTTCGTCATCGACGAAAATAATGCTCTATCCTCAGTTTTCTTGAAATCAAGTTTTATTATTTCTGCGCCTTTCAGTAACTGAAGTATCAGGCCTGCTGTCACTATAGGGCCTATTCCAAGCTCCATTAATGTTCCACGACTGGAAGCAAATATTACTCTACTGTATGCAAGAGGGTCCTGTTCTCCAGTTGCTATTCCATACAGTGGAACCTGAGTCATAGCTAGGTATACAACTAATACTAATATCGTCCAGATTAGCTTCTCGTTGAAACTGGTTTTCTTAATTGGTTTAGGTACCTCCGGTAGTACTTTTGATACTGTTCCAATGAAACCTCTGAAAAGACTCAACGAATACTCTATCCTGCTACTATACTTCCACCGGTTTCTTCTATCTTTCTTTTTGCACTCTCAGAACATTTACTTACAACAATTTGATATGCTCTGCTAATTTTTCCTTGACCTAGTAACTTATCATAACCCATTTGCGTAAGATTCACTGTTACTTTCTTATCGCTAATCCCCGCAATATGTTTAGCTAAATCCTCAAGTTGACTTACATTAATCCACTTTTTAACCACTATTTGAGTTGGTGGAATAAAACCATCAGGGCCAAAGTAATCCGGTGCATACTTGACTGTCCACGTCCATTTATGCTTATGCAGTCCTGCTTTTCCTCTGCCTCCTCGTGTTCCGCTTCTTCTGTGTTGTCCAACTTGTCCCCAGCCATGGTATCTTGATCCACGTTGCTTTCGGATCTTTCTAAGCCTTGTAGGCAACTAAATCCCTTCAACAAAGGCTAAGATAAGTTGTATTAAGTTATTTCGGTAATATAGTTTATTTAAGTCACAAGTCCTTTCATTATTTTCTTGATGCTGACCTCAAGTTTATCTAAGGATATCTTTATCTCCGAACCTTCTTTCATGTTTCTTAAGGTTATTTCATTTTTATCATAATCTTGAGGCCCCACAACAAGTATTAATGGTGCAAATTTTGAAGCATATTCAAATTGTTTTTTCAAACTTCTACCAGAAACCTCAAGGTCTGTTGGTATCCCTGCTAATCGTAATCTAGAAGATATTTTAGCAGCTATTCTAGACATTTTTTCATTGGTATACGCCACAAACAATATCGGGTTTGTCTTCTTATCTTTATTTGACAATGCAAGTATCGTTCTCTCAACTCCACCTGCTATTCCGACTGCTCCAATGTCATCTCTTCCAAAAACACTTGGTAAGATATCATATCTACCCCCTCCAGCGAGTGCTCCGATATTCAACTTACCTTTCTCAAATATTTCAAATACTAATCCATTGTAATAATCTAATCCTCTAACAATTCCCATATTTAATTCAAAATTTTTAACTCCTTTATCATTTAACAAATCTGTAAAACGCATTAAATCGCTTATATTTGTTATACCGTATTTACTCAACAAAGATATTATTTCATCTGGTTTACCTTTAATACTTCCAAATTCCAACATTTTCTTAACAGTATCTACATCTGTTCCAAATTGTATATTTTCTGAAATAATATCATTTACATTTTTCTTCTGAAGCTTATCAACAGACCTTAAGAGATTTGTTATTTCTTTATCGTTATTAACTCCTAATTTCGTTCGAATAAACTCCTCAACGATTCTTCTATCACCTATTTCGATTGATACTTCATGCAAACCTAATTTATTTAGAAGTACCCACGCAAACTCTATGACTTCAGCTTCTGCCTCTACACTCTTTGTTCCAAATATTTCAACATCCCATTGGTAGAACCATCTGAAACGACCATATTGCGGCTCATCATATCTCCACATATCTGAGAATACTCCCAGTTTTACCGGCTGAGGCAACCCACGATTAGAAACAACATATCTAGTTAAGCCAACTGTAAGGTCAAATCTTAGTCCAACTTCTCGCCCTCCTTTATCTTCAAAATTATATACCTCATTTCTTATACCGACTCCACTTTTAGCTTCAAGTGTTTGGAGCATTTCTATAGGTGAAGGCTCCATTAATCTAAAACCAAAAATTCTGGCTACCTCTACGAATGTGTATCTAATATTCTCAAGAGCCTCATATTCAGAAGGCCCAAAATCACGCATTCCACGGGGGAGTGAAAGTTCCATCATTAATCCTCTGTATATTAAACTAATAATGATACCTCTTCCTACCACTATAAGACTCCAACAGCTGATGACGGGTTTTAGGTTTGGTAGAAAGTAGAATGAAAATCAAAAGTTTGATTTAGATACCTTAAAGAACAAATAAAAGTATTAAATGGAAGAGAGTTGGAATATGCAACATCAAGTTAATGACATATCTACATTCATCAAGGATAGAGAAATAGAATATCTTCTTAATCCTGTAAAAGTCTTAATCAAACAGAATCTACCAAAAATAGTGATTGGTTCAATATCATTGAATGAAACAAACGAAGGTGATATAATTGATATTCCAAGATGGGCAGCTGAAGTTTTCTCTGAACTTGGGTTTGGTGAAGTGCAAGAAGAAAGTTTTGAGGTTGATATGTTGAAAGCCTTAAGCCGAGAGAGAATTCAGGGTTCTAATCAACTCTCAACTTTAACAGGCGGTTTCTACTTAAGATTAAGAAGACATATTAATAGTCTAAGAAATTCAGATTCAAAAGGTGCTAAAGAAACGTATGATGAAGCCCATATGAGAGCATTAGATCTAGTTACATTAAGAACTGTAAAATTACTGCCTTTAACCGTTGGTGAAAATATCCATGATATTGCACTTAAAATAACCCCTGAAGAACTACAGCTTTTCCATATAATCAGGAATATTGTTCAGAAATGGAAAATATCAATTCTGGAGAGAACAACGGATGAGTGAACCAACGCAATCTAAACTAAACGAAATTCTAGAACGATTTCTTAAGAACTTTAGATCAAAATCTGGAGAACCTATCTATAGAATTCGCGTATCACAAATGATAGCTACCGGCAGAAGGTCATTAACCATTGACTTTGATGATCTACTAATCTTTGATGTAGAAATTACTAATAGAATGTTATCTAATCCTGACGAGTCACTTGAAAGCTTCAGAAACGCATTATACGAAACAGTTCGAACTGAAAACCCATCCTACGCTGAAAAATATAAAAAGGATTTGATGGTAAGGATTAGAAATCTGCAGGACAAGATATCTATTCGAACTGTTTCCACAATACATCTAGACAAACTTATAGCAGCAACAGGAATAGTTGTAAGAACTTCAGATGTAAAACCACTTGCAATTGAGGCTGCGTATAAATGCCTTAAATGCGGCCACACAAACCTCATATTACAGAAAAAGATAATTCTTAAACGACCACGAAGATGTTCAAAATGTGATGAGATTAAGAATTTTGAGCTTGTTGAGAAAGAAACTAGGTTTCAAGATTACCAAATAATAAGAATGCAAGAACTTCCTGAAGAATTACCTCCAGGTCAACTTCCTCAATCATTTGATATTTCATTGACAGGTGATCTTGTAAATTCTGTTCGTCCAGGCGATAGGATTGTTCTGACAGGTATTGTAAGAGCTGAGCCTGAATATTCACAAGGAAAAGGCAGGTTAACAATCTTTAGGTCTACAATTGAAGGTAATTACGCAGAGGTAATTGGAAAGGAACCTGATGAAATACAAATATCAAAAGAAGATGAAGCAATTATCAAAAGTATAGCCAGTCAGCCTAATGCTTACCAACGTCTAATAGAGTCTGTTGCTCCAGCTATTCATGGGCATGAAAACCAGAAAGAAGCTATTCTACTAATGATGTTAGGTTCTCCTCGCCATGTATTGCCAGATGGAACAAATATACGGGGTGATATCAACGTACTTATTGTTGGAGATCCAGGTACTGCAAAATCTGAACTACTAAAATATGCAGTAAGAGTAGCCCCTAGAGGGCTCTATACTTCAGGTCGAGGGTCTACCGCGGCTGGATTGACTGCTGCTGTTGTTAGAGAAAAAAATGGTTTGATGATGCTTGAAGCAGGGGCTGTGGTTCTAGCAGATCAGGGTATCGCGAGCATTGATGAGTTTGATAAAATGCGGAATGAAGACAGATCAGCTCTTCATGAATGTATGGAGCAACAGACAGTTAGTGTTGCAAAAGGAGGAATAGTTGCTACACTTAATGCACGAACATCAGTATTGGCAGCTGCAAACCCACTTTTAGGAAAATATGATGAATTTAGAAATATAGTCGAGAACGTAAACCTTCCTATTCCTCTATTAACCAGATTTGATTTAATATTTGTTTTGAAAGATAAGCCTGATAGAACTAAGGATGAGCAATTAGCAAGACATGTGTTATAAATTCATAGAAAAGGTGATTATGTTAAGACTCCTCCAGTAGAATTCTCAATATTAAGAAAATACATTGCATATGCAAAGAAGCTAAATCCCATACTAACAGAAGAAGCACAAGAAATTATTCTAGATTATTACCTGAGAATGAGAGCTACTAATTCAGAATCCATGATTACAGTGACCCCAAGACAACTCGAAGGACTGGTTCGACTAGCTACTTCGGGAGCTAGGTTACTACTTAGAGAAAAAGTGACTGAAGATGATGCTATGCAGGCTATCTCTCTGGTGAGAAGAATGTACGAAACTGTGGGTATTGATGTAAGAACTGGCAAAACTGACTTGGGCGTGTTTCACGGTAAGCCTTTAAGTGAAAGAACTCTATTAGAATCAGCATTAGATATTTTCAAACAACTTGAGGGTAGCGATAAGAAACCAGTTGACGAAAAGAAATTCATAGAAGAATATATGGTAAAACATAGTAAAACTCCTGACGAATCCAAAAGAATGTTACAAACTCTTAATAGAAGTGGCGCGATTTACGAGGTAAAACCCGGATTCTATAGAAAACTCTAATCAACAAGAATCTAAACACGTGAAGAATAAGTGATGAATATATTTTGAACATAACAAACCTTAACGTTCCAAAAAATCTAATTGACCTTCTAACAGTAAAAGGTTACAAT
The DNA here is from genome assembly GCA_036514475.1 of Nitrososphaerales archaeon. GTDB lineage: Archaea > Thermoproteota > Nitrososphaeria > Nitrososphaerales > JACPRH01 > DATBXD01. The sequence continues at coordinate 12,080 of DATBXD010000051.1, read as the reverse complement.
GAATTATATCCATCTCAACAAGAAGCAATTAAAGCTATTATTTTGAAAGGTGAAAATATATCATCTCAAACTATAGATATAGCGAAAGTACCTAAAATTGGTTCAACATTAGCTAAAAAGATTAAAAAAGAATTAAACAGCTGAATTATTTTGCAGGGAATAAACGGGTTTGTCAGCTTTCTAGGTACTAAAGATGTTTATCCTTATCTGAATAAATCTCTAATCAAAATGAGCCATCGTGCTTGGAAAGGTTACTCGATAGAATATGATAATAATGTCGTGATAGACGCAATGAAAGAATTTAAGAAAAACAATATTTCATCAAAATCAATTATTGGATATTGTTTAAGTAATTCAAACTCTGGTGAACTGTCACCCATTCATGGTGCAATTTATGATGAAGAACTATCAGTAATTGTCTCTAAAATAAAGAGCAAGTCAGAGCCCGAAGTTCTAGCTGAAATTCTCAAGCAAGTTGATGGAGATTACGCTTTCGCATATCAAAAAGAGAATACTTTAATTTTTGGCCGAGACCCATTGGGTGTAAAACCACTCTTTATGGGTAGAAATGATAGATTATTTGGGGTAGCTTCAGAAGCAAAAGCGCTAGAATGTATAGGTTTAGCTTCACAATCAGTTCAACCAGGATATATATACAGATATGATCTTAGAAATCTAAATAGATTCTTAATAAAGGATATACCAAATAACAATTACTTAGATGTTAGTCTCGGCGAATCATCAAAACAGATTCTTAATCTAATTGAAACATCTGTTAAGAATAGGCTTAACAAAAAAAAGATCGCTTTGGGATTCTCTGGTGGAATTGACAGCTCACTACTTGCATTGATTGCCTCAAGATTGACAAATATTGAATTAATCTCTGTTTATGTTGAAGGCTCAAGAGATGAAGTTGAAACAAAAGTTTCTGCTAATTCATTAAATCTCAATCTAAGAGAAGTTCGCATAAAAGCAGACGAAATAAAAGACTTGCTCAAGAGAATATCAAATGTTATTGAAAGAAAGAGCAACATGGATTTAGCAATAGGATTGGCTATTAATATTATGGCCTCAATTACTAATACTGAAGGCTGCGAAGGTTTAGTGTTAGGTCAGCTAGCGGATGAGCTCTTTGGAGGTTATTCAAAATATATTCGCGCATACAATGAATATGACGTAACTGCAGTTCAAGAATTGATGAGAACTGATGTGCTAAACGCATATTCAGCAAACTTAGAGCGAGATGAGATGGTAGCCTCACCCTATTCTACTCTTATCCTTCCTTATGCTTCCTATGATTTAGCTAACTATGCCTTATCTTTGCACCCTAATCTAAAGATAAATCCAAAAAGCAATGAAAGAAAGATAGTATTACGTGCAGCGTCACTGGAAGCGGGACTGCCAAAAGAAATTGTGTATAAACCCAAAAGAGCGCTTCAGTACAGTTCTAATCTTCAAAAGATTATTTCAAAAGTCAGAAAAACATTATAACCATTAATTAACGTATCGAGAGTTGTGTATTTAATTAGTTATAGGTGATTATAATGAGTCAATTAAAATCAAAATATCCAATTAAGAAAATCAGTGAAGTTGAGTATAGAATAGATCAAAACATTGATGCTGGGATGAAAACTCCTGTAACCATATACGCTGACGAACATATTCTTCAGAAGATGCTTACTGATAGAACTATAGAACAAGGAATGAATGTATCACATCTTCCAGGAGTCTATAAACATGTTGTCATTTTACCTGATGGACATGAAGGATACGGATTTCCAATAGGCGGCGTGGCAGCTACAGATGCCGAAAACGGAGTTATTTCTCCAGGAGGAGTTGGTTATGATATCAATTGTGGTGTTCGTCTGATTCAGACAAATCTTACTGAGAATGAAGTAAAACCAAAAATCAAAGAAATAATTTCAGATCTCTTTAGAGCAATACCTTCAGGTCTTGGTAGTAAAGGTCAGGTAAAACTTTCTGGAAGACAACTTGATGAAGTACTATTGGATGGAGTTAAATGGGCTATAGAAAATGGTTATGGAAATAACAGGGATTCTGAATTCTGCGAAGAAAACGGCAGAATGAAAGGGGCCAATCCCAATAATGTATCGTCAGTTGCCAAATCAAGGGGTATTCCTCAGTTAGGAAGTCTAGGTTCAGGAAATCATTTTCTAGAACTACAAGTAGTGGATAAGATACACGATCCAAAATCTGCAGAAAAATTTGGCATAACTGATTCAGGTCAAGTTATGATAATGATACACACAGGTTCAAGAGGTTTAGGCTATCAAGTTTGCAGCGATTATCTTAGAATAATTGAATCTGCATCCAAGAAATATAATATTCCTCTACCTGATAGAGAATTATCTTGTGCACCAAACACATCTAAAGAGGCTAATGATTATATGTCAGCAATGGCTTCTGCTTTAAATTACGCTTGGTCAAATAGGCAAATGATAACTCACTGGACAAGAAAAGTATTCGAAAAAATCTTCAAAACCTCAGAAGAAGAACTAGGATTAAAGCTAATATATGATGTTGCACATAACATCGCAAAATCAGAAGATCATTACATTGAAGGAATCAAAAGAAAAGTAATAGTACATCGAAAAGGAGCTACCAGATCATTTCCAGCAGGAAGTAATGATATTCCACTAGAATATAGAAATGTTGGTCAACCAGTCTTAATACCAGGATCTATGGGAACTGCAAGCTGGGTTCTTCTAGGAAAAGAAAAATCAATGGATTTAAGTTTCGGTTCAACTGCTCATGGTGCTGGTCGCATGTTTTCTCGTTCAGCTGCTATTAGGTCAATGCGAGCCGAAGATGTTAAACATGAACTTGAAGAAAAAGGTATATTTATTCAATCAGCAAGTTGGCAAGGAATTGTTGAAGAGGCTCCAAGTGCATATAAGGATGTTGATGCTGTCGCTCAAGTATCTCATGACGTTGGTATTGCTACAAAGGTTGCAAGACTTAGACCAATAGGCGTAATAAAGGGGTAACTTATGACTTCTTTAATAATCATCTTATTATTCTAATATGCAAAAATACTCTTAATAAATGATTCAAAATTGTCGCTATTCATAAGTTCTTAATACAATCACAAATATACTTATCATGATACTTGTAATAAACATTATTCTTTAATTAGCCTACTGTTGTAGATAAAAGGAACTTTAGATAATATTTTTTATGCTGAATTAATTATATCTAAAATCTAACTATCAGATTTCAACTTATCAGCTAAAGGGACTAATTTTCCATGTTTTTCTACATTTATAGATGTCTCGACATGGATATTTAGGCCAAGTTGTCTAAATAACCCAAGGAGTTCTCCACCTGATATATATTCAACTTTTCCGTTCTTTATAAGTTCTGCAAGTTTGTCTATGACGTATTTGGTCTTATCCGGATAATGTTTCTCAGCTATTTCTAATACTTCAATTCCTCTGTCGACAAGCATGGATAAGACTATATCTCGACTGCTAATCTCTTTGGGCTTATCAGCTTTAGATATCTTACGTTTAATATCTAGCATTTTTTTCATTGTAAGAATCTCTAGATCTTTATCTTGTTCCATTTATTATCCATATTAGAATCTCATTATTAATAATTTATGTTATTGTTTAATTGTCACATTAACAAATTATGAAAACAAAGTAATTGTTTAGAAAAACTATTTTCGATGGATAGATACAGGCTTTTCGTGCAAGGAAAATTTTTCTCTATAGCTATACCTAACACAATACTTTCCGATTCAACACATCTTCGAGATAAAACAACGAAGATTGGAACTATCGCTAGAATCTGTTCTATATTCAAAGTAAATAGTGTGTATATATACAAAGATAATAATGAAAAATTTGGAGAAGAAGATATTATTAAAACAATACTTGAGTACTTAGACACTCCTCAATATCTAAGGAAACATTTCTATGGAATTAATCCTATTTTAAGTTATGCCGGTTTACTACCGCCGTTACGAACACCACATCACAAACTTGCTGAATCATCTCTAACGATCAAAAGTGGTGATTATCGCGATGGATTCATTGTTGAAAAAAACGGGGAAACTTATGCTGATGTAGGACTACCTGAATTAATTCCGATTGATGGAAAAGCCCCTAAACAATTAAGAATAACCGTAAAATTCATTTCTGAATATCCAGAGTTACGGTGTAAATTAATTCGACGTGAAGATGTCAATGAGTATTGGGGGTATGAGGTAAGAACTGTTTCCTCAATAACTGATTATATATCTGCTTCACATTCTGATATGATAATACTGACATCACGTAAAGGGCGTTCAATAGTAGATATGTGGTGGGAGATTATATCGGAAATAAAAGATAAAAATAATGTTGGTGTTGTATTTGGGTCACCAAAACATGGAATTTATGAGATGTTATCAAAAGAAGGTGTTAAGCCCGAAAGTCTTTCAAAATATATAATGAATATAGTTCCACAACAAGGAGTGGCTACGATAAGATCTGAGGAGGCAATATTGAGTACTTTAACTATTCTGAACCTAGCTATTAACCTAGGAAAACAGATGTAACTTAATACTAACAAACACTTTAAAAAACACTAATTAAACCCAAACGCGTAAGACTGATGTATAATGGGTCATAGAAAGAAGAGCGCTGCTAGACATGGTTCACTTGCATATCTACCTAGGGGAAGAGCTAAGAGCTTTAACCCTGTTTTGCAAACTTGGCCAGAAATACAAAGTGATAAACCATGCATTCTTAACTTTGCAGGCTTTAAGAGTGGTACTATTCACGTATATACTGTTGATGATAGAGAAAGAACACCTAATTTTGGGAAACCAGTGTTTAATACTGCAACAGTAATTGAATCTCCACCAATTTTTATTTCTGGATTTAGAGCTTATAAGACTTCTAATGGTTGTCTCAAAGTATTTGATGAAGTTTATTCAAAGAATCAACCAAAAAATCTTAGTAAGAAGAAGAAGTTCAACTCTATAAATAGTGAAAAACATCTAGCCTCTATTAAACAAGAATTGAAAAATGTTCAAAGATTATCGGCTGTTTGTTGTATATCTCCAAGAGATGCAAATCTCGCACAAAAGATACCGATAATATTTGAATCTAAAGTTGGAGGTAATTCTAAGGAATCACAATTTGAATACCTACAATCAGTACTTGGCAAGACAATTAGAGTTTCTGATATCTTTCAACCGGGAATGTTTACCGATACAATCGGTATAACAAAAGGACATGGTTTTGAAGGCCCTGTCACACGTATGGGAATTACTAAGAAACATCATAAATCAAGAAAAACAGTTAGAGCTGTAGGTACTATCGGACCATGGAATCCATCTGCAACCATGTACACTGTACCTTCCGCTGGCCAAATGGGTCTTCATCGACGTACAGAGTATAATAAAAGAGTAATAGCTATAGGTAATGGTACCGAAAATCCTATAATGCCTAAAGGTGGTTTTTCACATTATGGTAACGTAAAGTCAGATTACATTATTCTACAAGGATCTGTTCAAGGACCTGCAAAACGATTCATAAAAATAAGACATGCAATTCGACCATCAAATAGAAAGATACAAACTCCCAAAATATTAGAGCTAAGTATAGTGAAGAATAGGTGAAATTAATATGAAAACTAATTTATTAGAAATAAATGGTTCTATAGTTAGCGAAATTGATCTTCCAAAGATATTTGAAATACCATATAGGCCTGATCTTATTCATAAAGTATATGTTTCTTTAAAGACTCATGAACTTCAGCCAAAAGGAACAGATCCTACAGGCGGTGAAAAAACAAGTGCTCAGTCTTGGAACACAGGTCGTGGGGTATCTCGAGTTGCAAGGGTAAAAGGATCTGGTACAGGTAGAGCAAATAAAGCCGGGGGAGTAGCAAGCGTCGTAGGTGGCAGAATCGCTCATCCTCCAAGATCTGAGAAGAACATACATAAATCGATTAACCAAAAAGAACGTAGACTTGCACTAGCCTCAGCTATTGCAGCAACATCAAATAAGGAATTGGTGTCATTGAGAGGCCACAAAGTTAATGGTGTAACGATTTTTCCAATACTTGTTGTAGACAACATTGAAAACATAAACAAAACTAAGGATTTACTAAACGTGCTAACATCTTTAAACCTAATAGATGATGTTAATAGAGTTCTATCTAGTAGAAAAACCAGATCAGGTACATCTAGAATACGTGGTAGAACAATTAGAACTGGTAGAGGACCTTTAATTGTCATAGGTGATGATAGAGGAATCTGCAAAGCAGCTAGCAATATTCCAGGTGTTGAATGTGTTTTAGTTAAGAATTTAACAGTATTAGATTTAGCACCAGGTTCTCATCCAATTAGACTTGTAATATGGACAAAGTCTGCTATAGAAAAATTACCTAAGGCACTACTTGGAATAGGTGAGGTCATTGGATCCTAAAAATGCGCTAAAGGTTATAATAAGACCGTACATAACCGAAAAAACATATGATATTATCGAGAAACATAACCGATTGGTATTCATAGTTGATAGGACATCTTCAAAAAAAGTAATTAAGAATGCTATTGAAACTTTATATGAGGTAAAAATTGAATCTATTAATACTGTTAATACGATTATTGGTAAGAAGGCTTATGTACGTCTCCAACCAAAGCACTCTGCAGTAGATTTAGCGTCAAAACTTGGATTAGTGTAATTGAATGGGTAAAAGAATTCTTGTACAACATAGAGGCAGAGGTGGTGCACAATACAGAGCACCACAAAAGGGCAAAATTGCACCTGCGAGATATCCTGATATATCTGAAAAAACTACAAAATGTGAAGTGGTAGATATTTTGCATGAACGAGGACGAGATGCACCACTTACCAAACTAAGAATTAGTCAAGATAATTTTTCATTTATTCCCGCCATAACAGGAACAATAGTTGGTTCTATTGTGGAAATAGGTGATAATGCTAGTTTTAAAGAGGGTAATATTTTACGATTAAAGGATATACCTGAGGGTTCTACTATTTGCAATATAGAAATGAACCAAGGCGATGGAGGTAAACTTGTAAAATCAGCGGGAGGTTCTGCTTTATTATTTTCCCATACTACTAAAGGAGCGCTAATAAAACTTCCATCAGGCAAAAATATTACGATAAACAATAATTGCCGTGCTTCGATCGGTAGAATAGCTGGTTGGGGTAGATCTGAAAAACCATTCCTAAAGGCTGGTAATAGATATTACTTAATGAAGTCAAAGAATAAGCTATATCCACGTGTCAGAGGTGTAGCTATGGCTGCGGTTCACCATCCGTTCGGTGGAGGGCGTCATCAGCATTCGCTTAAACCTACTACCACTAATAGAAATGCTCCTCCAGGGCGAAAAGTAGGATTAATTGCAGCTAAGAGGACAGGATTAGGTGGTAGGCGTAACGCTAAAGCCAAGATTCAGGTGGATCGTTAAGATGGTGCAAGAGTGGAAATATAGAGGCTATAATATAGAGCAGCTTAAGTCAATGTCTCTTGAACAATTCCTTCAATTACTTCCTTCCAGACCAAGACGTTCTCTAAATAGAGGGATATCTGAAGAAAAAAGAAAACTACTCGATGAAGTTAGACATATAAGCGATGTAACCAGTGGAAAGAAATCACCTATACGTACACATGCCAGAGATATGATAATACTACCATACATGGTTGGGCTTTCAATCCATATTCATAATGGAAAGGAGTTCGTTGCTCTAGATATCAAGCCTCAAATGGTTGGACATTACTTAGGTGAATATGTTATAACAAATAAAAAAGTTGTTCACGGTACTCCAGGGATTGGAGCTTCTAGGTCCAGTCTATACGTACCACTGAAATAAAAGATTCAACATGTATAATTAAGTCATTTCGCTGAATGAATTTAGCAGACTTAACTAAATATAATTGTCACATTCCATATATATCTAAAATTAATAAATATATATTAGCAAACATAAATATCATTTATTGAACATAATTCAATAATTTTACTATTACTTTCAGATTGAAAAGATTTAAATTGCCACGAGTATCCGTCAAACGCACGAAGTAGAAGAATCATGGAGATCAACTCACGTTGCCTAAGTTTGGGTACAGTTTTGTAGAATTCTCTCAGCCTTATGTAAAGGCTAGTGGAAGGGAAGAAGATATTAGCCCCAAAGCTTCTAGAGAAATATGCAATGCAATAAATGGTAAGATGCTGCAAAAAGCTAAAACATATCTTGAGAATGTAATGGAGAAAAAACAGGTTGTGGCATACAAACGTTATAAGAATGATGTTGGGCATAAAGCAGGTTTAACAGGTTTTCATGCAGGAAGATATCCTATAAAAGCCGCTGAAAAGATTCTTGAGATATTGTTAAATCTTGAAAATAACGGTGAATTCAAAGGCATGGATACAGAACGGTTAAAGATTATTCATGCAGCAGCTATGAGAGGAAGACAAATAAAATCATTCACTTCTAGAGCTTTTGGAAAATCTTCTCCAAGTTATAATACTCTAGTACATATAGAGTTAGCAGCAGCAGAGGTTTAAAGTAAATTGTCAGCTATTAAAAACATAATGAAAACCTTCTCAAGGAATGCGGAGCTAGACGAATTTTTTAGACAGGAAGTGGCTGATGCTGGATATGGTGGCGTTGATATTCTTAAAACTCCTCTTGGAACTAGAATTACCATATTTGTTACTAGACCAGGTCTAGTTATAGGTAGACGTGGAGTAGGAATTAGAGAACTTACAGAGAAAATAGAAAAAAGATTTGAAATTCAAAATCCCCAAATTTCAGTACTAGAGCTAGAAGTACCAGAATTATATCCTCAAGTTATTTGTAATAGATTAGTGCACTCAGTTGGTAGAGGAGTTGCCTTTAGACGAGCAGCAAATTGGGTTATGAATTCAGTGATGAACGCTGGAGCTATGGGTATTGAAATTTCAGTATCAGGTAAACTTCGAAGTGAACGTGCTCATCATGAGAAGTACCGTGCAGGGATAGTTCCTAAAAGTGGGAATTTGGCAAGACTAATAGTTAGAGAGGCCAAGCAAGATGGTATTTTGAAATTGGGTCTTTATGGTGTTCAAGTTAAGATTGCAATAAAAGATGCAATACCTCCTGAGGTTGAAATTATACATATCAAAAAAGAAACGATTAAAGAAAAACCTGATGAACAAACAATTAAAAATGAAACTAAACCTCAGAAATCAAGACATAATAATGAAAATGAGAAAGGTAATAGTAAAGTAGCTGAATCCAAAGAGGTTGTGAATGTACCAATTGAAGAGAATAAAAAGTAACGACATTAGAAAACTAAGTCTGAAGGAACAAGATTCTAAACTCTATGAACTAAAGCTTGCAATGTTTAATTTACAAAGTTCAGGAGGGAGAGGGACACTAAAGAAGGAATCTGGTAGTGTTAAGTCTGTTAGACGCAATATAGCTAGAATACTAACTATTATGAATGATACTAATTCTAAAGGAGTTAAAGAGTAAGTGGTTTTATGATCACGTCACAAAACATAATATATCATGAGATTATTGGACTTAATGTATTTGTTTTAGAAAGTACTGATAATACTTTAGTTGGAGTTTCTGGAGAAGTAGTTGACGAGACAAAAAATACATTAAAGATTAGAACTACAAATGGCATTAAAACCATTTCTAAAACCATTGTAAAGTTGAATGTTGAAATACCAAATGGCGAAAAGACAATTATTAAAGGTAATGAAATAGCATTGAGACCAGAGAATCGGATAGGTAAGTTGAAGAAATTAAGATGAAGAATATAGGAATTGCAGTTAATCCTCCAAGTAAGATATGTTTGGACGATCTTTGTCCATTCCATGGAAATACTAACGTTAGAGGAATCTTAGTTAAAGGTAAAATCGCAAGTGCAACACCTTCAGGTAATGCTGTAATTGAAAAGCAATATTTTCATTATATAAAGAAATATATGAGATATGAGAAACGCAGAAGTAAAATACACGCTCATCTTCCATCATGTATTGAAGTAGTAAAGGGTGACACCGTAACAATTGCTGAATGCAGACCTTTAAACAAGACTGCTTCATTTGTTGTTATCGAAAAAGTGGTTGAATAAGAATGTCATCGAAATCTCGAGCAGTTTCTGCAAAAGGCGTTGACGAATTTAAACTATATATTACTCGTTCACTACCTGTTAATTCTGTAATAACGTGTGCCGATAATACTGGTGCAAAAACCCTACAAATAATTCAAGTTCCGCGACATAAAGGTGGTTTAAGAAGATATCCATCTGCTTCAATCGGTGACAATATTATGGTTGTAGTAAAAAAAGGTCCTCTAACATTAAGGAAACAGACATTCAATGCTGTTGTTATTAGACAAAAATATCCAGTAAGAAGGGTCAATGGTCTCCGTATATCTTTTGAAGATAATGCCGCAGTAATTATGACTCCTGAAGGTGAAATGAAAGGAACTGATATTAAAGGACCAGTTGCTTATGAGGCTGCTACACGATGGCCTAGAATAGCTAACTTAGCATCCATTATAATATAAATATAGTGATAGAAATGGCTAGAATAAATTCAAAGAATTTCGGATATAAGGTACCTAATCATATATTGTCTTCGAAGATTAAATCTAAAGTTTCACCTGATATTCATGAGAAATATGGCGTAAATTCTGTTAGGCTTCGTAAGGATGATAGTGTAAAGATCCTTAGAGGAGAATATAAGGGTGTTGAAGGAAAAATTACTAAAATATTTGTTTCTCAAAACAGAATATCAGTAGAAGGAGTTACACGTGAAAAAATTGCTGGAGGAAACGTTCCAATCAAAATACATACTTCTAACGTGATAGTAACTAATATGAACATGAATTCGGATAGAAAAAAAATGTTTGATTCCAAGTCAAAAAAAGGTGAAATCTAATGGGTAGAAAGGGTCAAGATAAAAGGACTAAGCGGACTCTTGCTCCTAGATTCTGGACTATTCAAAGAAAGAGTTACGAGTTTACAGTCTCAACTTCTCCAGGCCCCCATTCTAGGAAAATAAGTTATCCTCTAGTTGTATTAGTAAGAGATGTTTTGAAATTTGTAAAGACATATCGAGAAGCCAAAAACATCATTCGTGATGGAAAAATACTAGTTGACAGTGTAGTGAGATCAGATCCAAGTTATCCAATTGGCCTAATGGATGTAATTGATATACCTGAATTGAAGAAAACATATAGAATACTACCTGTAAAAGGTGCGACTTTAACTACTGTAGAAATACCCGAATCTGAAAAAAATCTAAAGATATGTGGAATTAAGAATAAATCAACTGTTCAAGGTGGTAAAACACAATATAACCTTCATGACGGTAGATCCATTCTAATTGATAACGGTGAAGACAAACCAGGCGATGTACTACTACTTGAACTACCATCCCAAAAGATATTGAAAACTGCACAACTTAAAGTTGGGTCTATAGCTTTGGTCATAAGGGGTAGGCGAACGGGTCAAGTAGGTTATGTAAAAGAGATTAAACTTGGAACTTTCACCAGACAAAAAATAGCAGGATTGGATATATCTGGAACTGTCACAGAGCTCCCTGCAAACATGATTCTTATTATTGGGGATGATAAACAGATGCTAACATTACCTATAGAGGTATAAAGAATGTCTCCAGAAACATCCAAAATAGGCGCAAATGAAAACCCAATGAAAATGGTAAAAATAGCAAAAATAGTGATTAATATTGGTGTAGGGAAATCAGGAGAAATAATTGAAAGAGCAACAAAGGTATTGACAGACATCACCGGACATAATCCCAACCTCAGAATGGCTAAACAAACAGTTAAGGAATTTGGGATTCATAAGGGAGAACCAATAGGTGTAGCTATGACGTTAAGAGGTAGTGATGCTTCTGACGTATTAAAAAGACTTATTATAGCTAAAACAAATAACATCAATAGAAGTTCATTTGATGAAACGGGAAATTGTTCTTTCGGTATTAGAGAACACATTGAGATACCCAATATAAGATATGATCCTTCCATTGGAATATTTGGAATGAATGTTTCAGTCGTGCTTGAAAGAAAAGGTTA
>DATBXD010000050.1:0-3004 GCA_036514475.1 Nitrososphaerales archaeon | reverse complement strand
ACGCTTTCTATGAGAAAACACAGGAAAAGGAGAATACAGGTTTTGATGCGGTAATTGGAAATCCACCCTATAGAACACTAGCCCTCGGTAAAGGGCAAGAGACCCTAGATAAGAATGATGCAATGTATTTTAGAGCTGAGTTCCCTTCTTCGTCTGAATACAAAACCAACACTTTTGCAATGTTTACTGAGCAGGGCATCCGTCTAAACTGCGTAGGAGGTAGGTTTAGTTTTATTTTACCTAGTACTATTTGCACAAATCACTACTTCAGAAAATTCAGGAACAAACTACTGGTTGAAACAAAGCTTGACTCACTAGTAGAAATTGATGAACGCATTTTCCCTGATGTGGAGATCGGGGGTAATACAATTCTGGTTATCTTGAAAGAGAAGCCTGCTGTCAATCAATCAAATTTCCTAAAAATCTATCAAATTTCTCAGTCATTTGATTTTGTTGAAACATCTACTATTGTGCAGCGATATTTCTTAACCACTCCAGATAACAAGTTTTTAGTTCAAACAAAAGCTTTTTCAATTATTACAAAGTGTGTTAGCCACGCAAAGTATCTTTCGGAAATCGCCGTGTTCTATAATGGTATAAAAACAGGGAATAATGAACAATTTCTGTCTTTGTCGCCTTCTCGGTTACATCGAAAAGTACTTCGGGGCCGAGATATTAATAAGTATTCCTTGGATTGGGGTGGTGTTTACGTCCTATTCGATCCAGCGCAGCTCTGGAGTAACACTGATGAGACGAAATATGAAAGTTCACCCAAGCTCATCGTTCGGCAGACGGGAGACTCTCTTGTCGCAGCACTTGACATAGATAAGTATTACACTATGGATTCTACTCACCTTGTAATACCATATAATCCTGGAGTAGCAAAATACATTCTTGCACTCTACAATTCCAAACTTCTTAATTGGTACTATCATCATATAGTGCCAGAAGTCGGTCGGGCATTTGCTGAAATGAAGATCGTGGATCTAAAAAAACTGCCGATTTATTCGATTGACTTCACAACGTTACCGAACCTGAGGCAAAAAAAAGTGGCCCAAGCTACTGTACTTTATCAGTCTGGAATCAGCAGCTTTGATCAAATTCTAAAGTGGACGCAAACCGAACTTTCAGCTGACCACAATGATACAATTCACGATCTCTTGGATTTCCTTTCTGCCGAAATGATTGAAATGAACAGCCAAAAGCAAAAATTGTTAAAAAAATTTCTTCACTGGCTTGAAAAAGAAATTGTTAAACGCTCCATTGACGAACTAAGAAATAAAACTAAAATACAGGAATTTCACAAACATCCCGTAAGTACACTACTTGCAATTTTAAAGAGCAATAAATGCATTCCTAATCCCGCTCCCTCAAAAATCTTAGACCTTATTGAAAAAGAGTTTGAAGATGTCATGCTGAAATTGTCACCATTAAAGGAACAGATTAAAGCCACAGATCAGTTGATCGACCAGATTATCTATAAGCTATATGGTCTAACTCAACAAGAAATCCAGATTGTTGAAGGGGCTCTAAATCCCCATCCATAAAAAATGTGAAAGGGTAACGGTATGTCTGAAAATGATCCCGCAAAAAATAAGAAGATCCCTTCCGGTGATGAGGTTATCCGGGATTTTTTTGAAAATCTGATCAAGGTGACTGGCCTGGATCAGGTTATTGCCGACACGCTTCAAAAGCTGTTTCAAGAAGGAGAGCTTAAGAAGCAAACCATCCTCGATGCCATGCGAAAATTAAGGGGTGGGGAGTAAATGTATGCCCGTCAATATAACTTCTCTTGGCCTTAAGGGCTTTAGGGGTTCCCTTCTTCCCATAACGTTGGAATTCCCTAATCCTCCTGGGAATATCGTCATCTATGGTGAAAATGCTACAGGCAAGAGTAGCTTTATTGAAGCGATCGAATGGTTTTATACCGGCAAAATCGAAGCGCTTGAAAGAGAGTTTTGTTACAGAGAGTCTTATCGAAATCTGCAGTTGCCGCCAGATGAAAATGCAGAGGTGGGGGTTTCTTTTAACCAGACACATTTAAACTCAGTCAAATCACTTCCTGCAAGCGGCCCTCCCTCACAAAGCAACTCAGACCCCCAATTTGAGCAGTACCTTTCCATAAGTACGGGAGAGAATTTTATTCTTCGATATGAGAACCTTCAAGATTTCATCGAGAAAACTAAAGGAGATAAACTTGAACACTTTGCTAAACTAGTTGGTTTTCAGAAGATTATTGAGACACGAGATGTTCTAATGCAGGCTTTTAATGCCCTCAAAAACTCGCCGGATCTTGGAAGTCTAAACGGCCAACTTCAGGAAGCGAAGCGGTTCTTGGTTCAAAAGCTGGAAACAGAAATCTTTAATGAGGCTTCCGTCGCCAAATTCGCCACAGAAGAAGCAAAACGTTTAGGTTTCGTGATCTCAGTCAGCAGTCTGGCGGACTTCCCTCCTGTCGTCACCGAACTTAAACAAGTTGATCCATCGTTCGCCGGAAAGCGATTGCAAGAGATACAGACTTTAAAGGATCAATTTGACACCTCTGCCCGAAGAATTCATGAGATCGTTGGGACAATTGAAGTGTTTTTGAATTCCTATGGAGAGTTTCTACAAGACATAGAATCTGTTCGTAAGCAAGCTTTTAGAGAACTCTATGCTATGGGCAGGAGGATCTTGGAGAGTGATCTCTGGCCTGATAAGCAGAGATGTCCCCTTTGTAATAGACCAGATTTGGATGGTCATGCTCTTATTCAACACCTTGCTGAAGAGATTGCAAAAATTGATCAGGCCTCAGAAGAAAAGCGGGGTATAGACACGCTTTATTCTGATTTATTGAGAGAGATCGATAGACTGAGAAGCGACCTTCAGTCGGATGATAAGACCACTGCAAAAGATACTCTTCTCAGCTCATTAAAAAATGAGTTTCACCAAAAAGTCACCAGCTTGACTTCCGGCTTAGAGACTGTCAAATCAACAATTACTACGAACTTCAAAAACCTTGACG
>DATBXD010000049.1:0-8303 GCA_036514475.1 Nitrososphaerales archaeon | reverse complement strand
CTTGAAAAAGAGAAGCCGAAAAGCACAATGATATTCTGCAGAACAAAATACGGTGCCCATAGACTTGCAAGGGAACTCGACAGAAAAGGGTTAAGCGCTGTCCCGTTGCACGGAGACTTGAGTCAAAACCAGCGTGACCATTCAATGGGACTATTTAGAGCCGGGCACGTAGAGATACTCGTGGCCACAGACGTAGCTAGTAGAGGTATTGACATCAGACATGTGGACTGTGTCATCAACTACGATTTACCGCAGACACCAGAGCTATACTTCCATAGAGTTGGGAGGACAGCAAGAGCAGGAGATCCAGGTAGATCATTTACACTGGTAAGCCCGAAGGAATTATACGATTTTGAAAGAATACGCAAACTAACCAAAGTAGTAATAAAACCTATGACACCTGAAGATGAAAAGCATGCACAGCGTGCGTCAGAGAGACCACAAAGAAGGGGCTTTGAACGCAGACGATTTGCCCCGAGACGAGGCTACGGAGGCTCTTCCGGAGGAAGAGGCGGTTCAACTGGAGCAAAAAGATACGGAGGCTCTTCGGGGGAAAGAAGATATGGAGGTTCTTCTGAAGGAAGAAGATATGGAAATTCTTCCGGCGAAAGAAGTTCAAGTGGGAGAAGAAGAAGTTATGTCAGAGGCCGGTCAGAGTAACCGATTAAAATAACATAAAACTCTCGCGCGTCATAACTCGATCATGAAGTCTTGACGCCTTCTTTTAATACGTTAATAGAGGGGAAGACTCCAATGAAAAATCAATCCTACTACTGAGTCATATCTTGTTAATAGATTTGAGAGCCCAATAATAGGTGAAACTAAGATAATATGATCTCAGAGTTTATTTGAGAAGCTTTTGAGAGGTTCTGCAAGCTCGAATATTTTTTTAGTCCAGTCTTCGGATTTCACTACGCCGCTCGCAACCAGAACCCCTGCCGAACCTAGAAGAAGAGCCGACTCAACATCATCCCCGGTGACTATTCCAGCGCCACAGATAACTTTTACAGCGCTATTGACTCTTCGCACAGTCTCAACTGATCTTGATACAATCTCAGGCTCAGCTTTGGACACAGCTACACCTGAGCCGATGAGCTCAGGCGGTTCAATGGCTATAAAATCAACGTCTAGACATGCTACTTTTGATGCTTCCTCAGATGTTTTAACACATACAACTGAGACCAACCCAACCAAATTCATTCGGTTTATGGTCTCCTTCAACAAACTGTAATAAATTCTCTTCTCGCTATGGTTAATGATTGATCCAACGGCTCCAGATGATTTAACAATTTCAGGAACCACAGCACCTGTAGATGCTCCAGGCAAGTCAGCGTCAATATGTTGCGAAAGAATAGGTATTGAAACTGCTCTAGCAATTTGCCCAATGAAAGGTATCGGCGGAGCAAGTGCAATTTCAACACCGATTTTATGAGATACTGCTTCCGCAGCTTTTGCGAGAGATATGGATTTGTCTCCTGAGACCTCAAGGTAATTCTTGGTATTTATTATGAGAATAGGAGTTTGCAATCGAGTCATCAAACCGTTCACGAAGAAGGTTTGAACCTGCGTTTAAGCTTCTTCAGAACATCGTTGATGGTAGTGTATTCCATTTCTTCTGGTCCGAGGCGAGCAGGCATAAACGGACCATGTCTACGAAGATAATCAGCAATCTCATTTGCTTTGCTTCTAGCCAAGTCGAAAGCTGGATCGTCAAACATATCAGCAGGGCCGACCAATTTACCATTCGCAAGTTGAAACCCAAGAGCTACGACTCTAGGTGGACCATCAAATCGTGTGCATTTAGCATTTCTATTTGAAACAGGCATCAGAGGCCCGATATGTGATCCTCTCATCCAGCCTGCAACAAGATGTGGGAACGCGAAAGGCTCCAAAATCTCCCCAACAGCTGGAAGACCGTGTTGTGCTCTTACGAAGCAAACAGGATCATCTTTTCCAACATACTTACCAGCTATAAGCGAAAGTCTTGAGGTACTTGCGACGGCAGATAATATATTATCATTCTTAGAATATATCGATTGAATGACGTATTGACCTGTATTCCCGATAAGAGCTAGCACGTCATAAGACTCTTCCGGAGTTTTCAGATCAACTATCTTATTCGCGTGAACATCCATTATTCTGAAAATAAACCCATCATGTAATCGTTCATCGATTACTAATCCTGCGGTGCTGAACGGGTCAGCGAAAATCCTGTAAAGAGGTAGATTCCACGCTCCAGGTTCAGTCTTGTCAGCCATAAACACGACAATACTTTCAGCTGGCCTTTCTTCGAACTCAGCTTCTGCGACACCAGGGCCCATTCCTTTCAAGTTCCCTGAAAAAGCATCAGAGAGTAAATCCTGCCCAGCTGCGTATAGCTTTAGTCTCTTTGATACGGTTTCAGTCACGTGTGTAAATGTGTCCCAAGACAATTTGTGAACTTGATCGCTGCTCACACCCTTTCTGTGAGTCATTATCAGTTCGAGATCGTCTCCAACATGTGTCACGTGAAAGTCAAGTAATATCCCTGAATTCTTTGCGTCTTGGAGCTTCTTAGAAGCAGATTCTATCTGCTCAGGGATGACCGTGTGGTGGCCGGCAAGGCTCCCAATGTCAGCTTTTATGATTGACAGTGTTATCTTCAAGAAATATCAGACTCGTATAGATACGCTGTTTATTCTGTGTTAATTAAGTATATGTTATTAATTTGGTATTCATATGTTAATTGTCGTCAGAGTCTTCCCAGTCGGTATCATCATCATCGAAATCCCCAAGTTCTTCATCCCCATCTTCTTCAAAGGTGGTTATGTCTAACATATCGGCATTGCACGATAACACATTCATTTATATTGTTTTCCACGAGGCATCCCCGTGTCTGGCTACGTCAGAGCAATTAGAATTATCATCAATAATCCGAGTTTGAAGTTCCTTGCCAGACAAATTTATTGTCCAATTTAATATTGTCACAAGTAAAAAGACTTCATAGAGCCAAATGTTGTCCACGCTTAAATATGAGAGATAAGTTATCAGTAAGTTATGTCTAATCTACAGAAATCAGGTATTCTAGGTATCGTTGTTACTCTTTTAGGAATCGCTCTTCTTCTAATAGTGTTCACAATATCTTATCAAATATTCAATACTTACTATCCTTTCAAAACTGATCAAGTTTCAGATATTCAAGCCACGTTAACCCTGGTTCTAGGTTCCGCTATACAAGTTATGTTTCTTGGAGTGATGGGTTGGGTAGGATCAATCCTGTTGTTGCGTGGTGTAGATTTCATGAAGGTTGATCGAGGGGTGGGAGTGGTCACGTTCAAAGTAGACAAAGGCGTAGGCGTCTACACCGCGATAGAGGATAAGAAAGAATAGTTCCACTATACTTGGGGAGAAATACTAATTGACACGGGACTCAGGACCAGCGCTAAAAGCTCTGGGACTAGCCTCGTTAATGATAGGATTGGTCACTTTAGCAATATTTGGAGTTATTGGATATTCGATATATGTAGAAACAAAATATATTGCTGAGAACATCACCCAGCTTCAACCTAAAATCAATATTCCAACTAAACATGGAAACCTTGACTTCGAAGCAAGCATAATTATTCCAAATAGAGGCGTTTTGCCAATCCGTTTGATGCTTGAAGGCGATTTATACTCTAACAAAACTTTGATCGGGTCATTCACACCTATTTCTGAAACCATAATGCCAAATGAAGCGAAGAGAATAACAACAAATCTTCCAGTTAATCGATCACTTCTTGATAATGAAAATGCCACGCTTTTGCTAAATTGCAGCGTATCTCTTCAACCATTCGTTTCAATAAGCATATCAACCTCCATTACATTCCCAATACCCATACCTGATCTAAACATCTCTGAAGATGACTTTCAAATCACATCTGGACCAGCTAAAACACTTAACGCATCCCACACGTTAATCCCGCTCAACATTCAGTTTAGTAATAAATCCCCATTGAGTGTAAAAGGCAACATGAAAATTGTAATCACGTCTACTCCAATAGCTAAAGTAAATGGGAATTACGGAGAAGAATCTTTCAACATCGAGATAAATCCAGATCAAACATTTAGCAAGAATATCGAAATAGCAACTTTGACAGAAAATGTCGCAAAAGGCAAATACAGTCTAGACCTAATTATATCAATCGAAGGGCAAGAAACAGTAATAGCTAAGGAAGTAGACGTAGGGTGACGAGGGCTGTATGACCAGAATACTGGGGTTAACACCTTTCAGATTCTCACTGAGAATCGTGCGCACAGTCATCATGGCAGCATTCAACTTAGCTATCTGGTACTTTTTACCTTCATTTCTAATCTCACAACTGCAAAAATTCGTCCCTTCAACAACAGATAATGCGTTACCAATTGACAAGTACTTCTTATCGCAAGAAAACGTTTCGCAATTCATTTTGTTATTTGCAGTTACAATCACGGTGCTAAGTGCTTTAAGCAGTATTTTGCAAGGGCATGCGTTAAGCCACGTATTCGCGGCTTCGGCATCGCTAATATCTGCATATTACTCAATAACACTGCTAAACGGTGGAGTTCTCACTTTTTCAACTGATGACTTATCAGGAATCTTACCGCAGCAAGAAACAGTGAGCTCGGGTTTACAGTTAAACTCGATTAGTTTAGGATTGGAATTCAAAGTACTATTTTACCTGCTAATAGTTCCATTATTTTTGAATGTTGTAAAGCACGCATGGCAAGCGATTAATGAGTCAGCTACGGCTGAAGTTAGTATGGAAGAGATATTCGAGCATGACCATTAAAAGATACGGCTATTATTATCCGGACCTATTCAATATACTTACTGCGACGCGTTGTTATCCTTAAGGTCTACAGAATGTCTCCTTAAGCTCGCCACCAGTCAAAAGACATGAATTTGATCTTCTTACTGTCAGTATCTGTTATCGCGATAATAAATCTCTTCTTCACTGTAGTTGCAAGTCGCCCTGCTAGTACAATTCCGGTTGCTGTAATATTATCGCTCTTAGCCATTACCTCAACGAGGTAGGGAGCATGGTCTATTCCTGGGCCATGCTCATATACTGCGAAATCGCAGCCGAACTTGATGCCTGGAGTAACTACGTACCCTTTCTTTCTAAGATCACTATATACCAAGTATTTTGCTTCAAAATCATTATATTGCTTTTTACATATCGCTTCTATCTTTTTCAGATTAACTTTCTTCTTATCAACACTTGTGAATATTGAAAGCTCCTTCTCCTTCGTAAGGTAATAGCCTTCCATCAGGTCAAGTATTAGTGGGGCTTCAAATTCGAAATTCTTAGGTTTAGGAATACCTAGAGGCTTCCCGAAGTAGCCTGCTTTAAACAACTTTTGCGATGATTCAATATTCCAAACGATTATTCGGTTCTCAGTAAGTTCCCCAACGTGTTTAGTAACAGGCATTTTACCCATTCAACTAAAGACCCAGTGAAACGATTGTCATTGAATCGGATGCTCTTAAGCAACGATCAGACATATGTTCTATTCGCTCAACAATATCTTTAAGGAGAATAAGGTCTAGTATGGGGGTAACTTCTTTAAAAATCCTAATTATTACTAACCTGTACTTCTCGTCAACTTCGCGCTCAACTTTCTGAATCTCGTAGGAAGATTCTATCGCGTTCATCGGCTTATATGCCAACGTTAGAACAACCTGATTTAGACATCTAACAGATTCTATAGAGGTTTCTAGAAGGTCCTTAATAGCGGCATCAAGCTTGTTCTTCTTTAGCACTTTGGGGTTTAACTGATTGAATCTGAAAGCAATTCCAGCGATATATCCGGATATTTCTTCAACATCATATGCAGTTCTTAAGAGATCTTCTCTGTTGATCATCAAAGTTCCAATCTCGGCGAGCTCCCGTGTTAACATTCTTCTTAGAGATTCAACGTCATCCTCTGACTTGCGAATCTTTTCAATAGCTGCTTGAAGACCATCGTTATCTTTCTTCATTAAAGCATCATAGGCCACCGCAAGGTCGCGCGCTGAGTCAAGAACACTGCGCACTTCATCTTGAAGCACCGATAAAGTTCGTCGCCTAGCTTGAATTTCTGCTTCTCCACTAAACATAGACAACACTATGAATATATATGCGGATAAATATTACTTTATTTTCATATTTTTCATTAAAAGTAGTTACATAATAAAATAATTCTAAATGGATTCCATACTGAAGTCTACTTCAACCTAACTTTCTTTAATTGACCTTGGTACATCTTCAAGAATTCCTCTGTGGTAGTGCAATCAGTAGCGCTCTTATCAGATCTTATTCTTCCTGTGAACTTTGGAAATCTCAAGGCGAGTCCGCTTCCAGCTCTAACACTGTTCATTTCAGCAGTGTGTATTGGACTCAAAGTTATCTCAGAAGCCATGATCTCCATAACGACAGTTGGAATGAACCAGATGTCTGCTTTCATCTTCGAAACTACTCTTACGTGACAGTGATTTATGATGAAGGGTGTGAGCAAGGGGGGGAATTCATCTAGATTTTCGTCGCTAAAACCGGTGCCGACCTTGCAAACGGTCTTGTACAAATCTTCAGCCTTATCATATGCAGCGAGGAGGAATGCACCGTATTTTCCGGTGCGTTTTCCATGTCCGTGGAAAGCTCCGACAACTACGAGATCAAAAGAATCGCCAAACTCACCTTCATAGTCACGTTTTAGTTTTATCCATGAGAATTCACGTGCGCCGGCTCGGTAGGTACCTCTCAAGGCCTTAACTACCAAACCTTCGCATCCTTCTGAAATAGCTTTCTGTAAGAATGAATCGATCTCTTCGGAAGTTGAGGTGATCTTGGATGGAACTACTCTAATTCGCTTACTGCTTGAAACTAGGTTGACTAGCTTTGAATTACGTTCAACATAAGGCGAGTCAATCAGGTCAACTCCATCAATGTATAGTGCGTCAAATAAGTTAATGGATATTGGATAATCCTTAACCGCCTCCTTAACGCCATAGATGCGTCTTCTATGCATGAGCTCTTGGAAAGGCAGATACTTTCCAGACTTTGCATTAATAGCAACGATCTCACCCTCCAATATAGATTCCTTGCAATTTAGTTTCTTCTTACAAAGATCCTCAATATCTGGATAATTAGCTGTGATATCTTCTAATCGTCTGGAAAATAGTTTTATCTTGTCTTGACTGTAATGTATCTGCACTCTTTCACCGTCTAGTTTATACTCCGAAGCGCACTTTCCTCCAAGCTTCTCAATTATTTCACTAGTTGAATTAAGACGCTCAGCTAGCATAGGTCTAATTGGATTACCAACTTTTACTTTGAATTCCTCTAATCCTCTAAGGCCTTTAAGAGCAACGCTCTTAGCAACTAAGCCCAAGTCGCTTGATAGATTATACGCTCTTTCAAGATGCTCTCTATTCTTCTTATCACCTGTATAGGCTAGTGCAAGAGCGTCAAGAACAGTGTAATCAGCTATACCAAGCCTTAGATTCCCAACGGCAGTTCTAACCACGTATTTTGCCTCCATCGGTGAAGCATTGTTAAGTAGACTGTTGAGAAGCTTAATCCTTAGGTCTACCGAACCCTTCCCTGAAGATTTTGCAATCTTATCTAGAGTATCGAAGACAGTTCTAACAGATAATTCTTCAAAGAAGAGAGATGTTTGACTTTTACTTTTTAGTATTTCTTCGGCGGCGCTGCCAATATCTCCAAATTTGTTATAGATTCGATTGATTTCAGCTGGGACTAATCCCGAAATAATAGATAGTGCTTTAATAACAAGTTTATCTGCAAAACCAATTTCGATATCTACGAAATCAGGATACAACTTACCTTGAGTAAGGTAAACAACCTTATCAATAATATCGTTTGAAGTACTAGTAAAAAGCTTGGATAGTATAGCGGTTAGTTCAAGTCGTTTAGATGTGTTCTCCATCTCATTGTAAACATCGGCGACCGTTGAATAATTCATATCTAAACATCACGATATGAAGATGCTAATCCGAGCAAGTATAAAACCAGAACCTATTTTGCGAAACAAACGGTTTCTATACAATCGTTCTACACATATTAATCTTATATGGTGATTCAACAAATTATTGGTGACTTCTAAAAACTGGGTTAACGTTTCTTATTGGTTGAGTGGGGTTTTTCTTATCGGTTTGATCTGGTTTGGCTTATGGTTGTGTCTTGTTTCTGCTTTTTCCTATGTTTATTTCAGCGTGTTTGTCGCGCTTCTATTCTTTGTTTCATTCTATTCGTTCTGAAAGTGTGAGGGCTCTAAACAAGTTGTAGCATGTGCACACGAAT